>NZ_JAUBRP010000008.1:0-118515 GCF_036701935.1 Microcoleus sp. M2_D5
CCGTCTTTTAAGGACGGGCGGGACGCCCATCCCACAATAACAATTAAAATTATAAGTTATTTAATTCGCGATCCTTACAAGTTATAACCTGACGATCGGCATCTTCAAAATAAACCGCCGATCCAACTCAAAACAATTCGCGTTTGATACTGACGCAGCCAGGGAGGTGGGCGGTTGGGAGAACAGGCGTGCTGGGTGGAGAACCCTAACTATTATTGTACGTAAAAAATATTGAGCAGATAGCGGACTGGCGCGTCGAGTTTTGCCTGCCAAAAAAATCTCATTCCACCAGCTTTTTTGATTTTTGTCCTTCTCTAGCAATCCTTGCAGGAGTTGTGGAATGAACCGAAAAGCCAATTCAGCGTCGAAGCCTGAACCGCGTTCGTAACTGAAAAAAAAATTATCTAGCAGAGTTAATTAAGATCCGCAGATTTATAGTTTAGAAAAGCAAATAAAATTGAAAATCTGGAAATTCCCCAATTAAGATTTTCACTTATCTATTTTGAATGAATCAAAACTGCTAATTAAGATGGATGAATTTACAGTTTTTACCATCTTCAAAAAAACGATAGGAGCGGGCGTACCAATAACCTTAAACAATACCAAAAAATTAAATACACCCGTTCCCACTTCCCGATCAAATCCTTTAAGGATTGCGAATTAAATAACTTACAATTTTAATTGTTATTGTGGGATGGGCCTAAGAGCCCATCCCACAAACTTGTGGAAGTTATTTGATTCTCATTCCTAAGCTAAGCTGTTCTCCATTTAAATTGCGTGTCAAAAATCACTCAAACTCTTGTGGGATGGGCACGCGAGCCCGTCCCGAATATGCAATTTAAACGCGCAACAGCTTATTGTGCATTTAAATAGAATGTCAAAAAATAATCAAGCGTCTTGTGGGGAGTAGGGGTTGGGCCTAAGAACCCGCCCTGAATATGCAATTTAAATGCGTGACAGCTTACTAATCATTAGTGCCTGATATCAGTAGAAACTCATATCAGGCACTATCTGCAATCCGATCGCAACTTGAGTCTTGTTTATCGGATGACGGCTAAAGCACCGGCGCCAGCAGCCGCAGCGGCCGAAGAAAGAGCCGTGAAAAACAGCCACCAAGAGGCAACTTCTGCTGCTTTCCGAGTTTCTTCGGCTTGTTTTTCGGCTTGCAGTTTGATGCTTTCGAGGCGAAGCTGCGCCTCTTGCTGCAAGCGTTCTGCTCTTTGCAAGACACTGTTGCGACTTCTTTCAATTTGGTCGATCAAGCGGTTGGCATCTGCTTCGGAAATGTCCTCGCGGGAACTGATGAGTGCTACTAAAGTATCGCGGTTGAAATGACCCAGCCGATCGCGCAAAGCGTCAAATCCGGCTTGCGGATCGTCAAATAACTTCCGCACGTCCCGCGTAATGCCTTCGTAGTTGAGTTCAGGGCGATCGAGCGAATTGAGGTAATCCCGAATTTTTCCGAGAATCCCGTCAATTACCGACTGAATACCCTCCTGTATTTTCTGAATTTGCATTGCGAACTCGTCGCGCACCGACAAAATTCCATCGACAATACGATTGGCTTCTGCTTCAGAAATATCCGGCCGCTGAGACAGCAGAGAAACAACTGTAGCTCGATCGATGTGCGACAGCCGCTCGCCCAAACTGTATGCACCGACTTTCGGATCGTGCAGCAGCAGTTGCAAGTCGCGCTTGATGGATTCGGGATTTAATTCATCCTTGCCCGTATTACGCAAATAATCTTCTAAAACACTCTGAAAATCGTGCACTTGGCTTTGCACCCGTTTTGCCAAACGGCGGGGCGCTTTCACAATCGAGCCGAGAGTTTCCTGCACTTGGTCGATAATTTGATTGACTTGTTCCTCGCTCAAATCTTGTCTCTGAGAAAGCAGTTTTACCAAAGTATCGCGATCGACTTGAGACAGGCGGCCGCGCAGCGCTAAAGCTCCTTCTTTTGGATTTTCCAGCAGTTTTGTCAAATCCCGCTGAATCCCTTCAGGATTGAGTTCTGACTTGCCAGTCTTGCGAAGGTAATCTGCAAGGGCGGTGGTGGTTTGGTCGTACTGATCCTTAGCTTTTTCTGCCAACTTTTGCGGCGTATGTACCGCGCTGTGCCAATTTTCTTCGGCGCTGTCGAGAAGCTGATTTACTTGGTCTTCGCTGAGGTCTTTCCGCTGAGATAGCAATTTTACCAAAGTTTGGCGATCGAACTTAGAAGCTCTAGCTCTGAGCGCCCACATTCCCGCTTCCGGGTTGTCCAGCAGCGTTTTCAAATCGCGCTTGATGCCTTCGGGATTGAGTTCTTCTTTGCCCGTAGACTTCAAGTATTCTTGCACTCTTTGCCACTGGTTGTCTAGTCGGACTTGCGCTGCTTCTTGCAGACCTTTAGCATCTGCTAAAACTACATCTCGCGTCCTTTCTAACTCTTGAACAATCTGTTCTACTTCCTGGAATCCGAAATTTTCGCGGCCTCGGAGAATTTGCACGAAACTGTCGCGGGTGTAAGGAGAAAGCCGATCGCGCAACTGTTCGTAACTAGCGTCGGAATCCTCTAAGATTTTTTTGAAATCGCTCCCGATACCGGCTGCTGTCAATTCTTCTTTCGGCGTCAGCTTCAAATAAGTTTCCAACCGCCACTGCAAATCGCGAGCTTTTTCTTGCTCCTCTGCAAAGATCGCGGTTTGTAAAACTCGCTGTCTAATTGCTTCTAATTCCTGGGAAATTTCTTTAATTTTGTCTTGGGTAAAAACACCTCTACTAGCCAAGATTTCGGCAAAATTAGACTGTTTTAGTTTTTCTAATTCGCGGCGCACAGTTCCGGGGTCTGCTGTAGGATCGTAGAGAACTTCCCGAAATTCGCGCTCGATGGCTTGGGGGTTCATCTGCCACGAATAAGTGTTGAGTAGGTAGTTTTCTACGTCCGCACGAATAGGGCTGTATGTTACGGGTTCGCCTTTGACTTGAGCGGTAATTTTATCAGTTTGCTGGGTAACTTTGTCTTTAGCTTCTTTGAGCTGACCGACTACTTTTTCAACATCCAAGTCTGAAATATCCGTGCGACCCAATACTATTCCCATTAAAGCATTGACTGCCATTGTCGTTGCTTGGGACATCATGGTCGGGTTTTCTCCAGAATTTTGACCGCCCAGATTGCTGAGGGCTTTTTCTACCCTACTTGCCAATTTATCTGAGACCAAATCTCCCGATTTTGCAGATTTGAGATAGTCTACTAATTGGGCGATGCCGTCTGATTGCTGCCCTTGTTTTCCTACTTGTTTCCAAGCATCTTGAAGTTGGTCTACAATCCGGTTTACGTCGCGTTTGGATAAGTCCGATCGCGAACTTACTAAATCTACGAGAGTTTGCCGATCGAGATTTGGCAAATTTTCGGCTGCAATAGTTTTTAGTTGGGGATCGTTGAGCAATTTTTCAAACTCGCTACGCATCCCTTTGATGTCTAATTCTGGCGGTTTGAGGCTTTGGATGTAGTCTTCGACGTTTTCTCGCAAGCTTGTGGGGTCGATCGCGCTACCGAGTTCGTGGCCCACTGCTGCTGCTGCTGCTTTGGCTGTGGCGACTACTTGGTTGCTGGCTGCTTTGGCACCGATAGCCGAGGCGGCAGTGCCGACAATGGCTTGAAAGCCTGATGTGGCGGTGTTGACGACGGAACCGATCAAGGAACCGACGGTGGTGGAACTCACCCAGACAAGCATTGAGAAATAGGTAGCCCAGACGACTAAACCGACGATCGCACCTAAACCGGGGCTGCTAATCAAGCTGAGCTTTACTGCAAGCAAGCAAGCAAAGAATAGGGCGATGGTGACGGTAATCAGCGTCCAAGTGCCTACTTTTCTGCCAATGTGGCGGACTGGGGGGCTGCCGCTATCCGAGTGGTGGTCGTCGTCGTGGGATTGTCCCATGTACGAAAGGCCGGCTGCTACTGATAAATTTGTTAGCAAGAGTTGGAAAGCGCAGGCGAGTACGACTCCAGCTATCAAGGCGATAAAAAATTGCGGCCCGGAATAGAGGAGTGCTGCGTCTTCTGCTGTGTTTGTAGTAGTCTGGTCTACTGGCACTTGGGCCAGCCAGTACCAGATGTTATACAGTTGTGGATTTATTGGCAAATTTTGATACATAGTATATTCCTCGTTAAGGAGTGGGTGCGCGCGCTCATTGGCGCAAGTTAACCATTGTATAGTTTTAGAGTCATGCCCCCAATGGCAAGCATCGCCTTATTGTCGAGCTAAAGCATCCCCCTACAGTTGGAAGTGTAGAAATATGTCTGCGGCAGGCTGTCACTTTAGGGCTATTTGTGGTATGTAAGTCTGATTAAAATAATCGCAGAGGAGAATCTGTGGTCGATCGATATTAAGAGTTGGTACAGAAGCCCAGACAAGTTATGTACATGAATGAGTCGCCGGCGGTACTTTTTTCTCCCAGTATTGCGCTGAAGGCGATCGGGCAATTTCTCACCCTTCGGCAGAAGGCAGAATTAAGATCGAGAGTTTATACAGAATCAGGTTAGGATCGCGAATTAAATAACTTACAATTTTAATTGTTATTGTGGGATGGGCGTCGGGCCCGTCCCACAAACTTGTGGAAATTATTTAATTCTCATTCCTTAGTTTTGCCACTTCTCTTTTTTCACCGCCGATGAAAGGAGATAAACGCCGATCAAATCCTATTCACCTGCATTTATTTAACCTGATATTATGTCTGCTTGAACCGGGATTAGAAAATCGTGACTTGTGCGACTGCGATTTTTGGGTATTTCACGTAATTAAGATGGGTAAAATTCGACTGGGTACCCCAATTTTATGTTTTTGAAATAAATCATTAGATTTATGGCAAAAAATGTTTGTAGTGACGACTTACCCACAGGAGTCAAGAAACCATTTTTTTACCCATATCCCTCGCGCTTCACGCTATATTGTTGTAAAAAAAATCGGTTTCTGCAGCCGAGAATAATATAGAGTTGTGCAATTGTCACTTGCCAGCCAAACAATCTAATTGTTCTTGCATTTGGGCGGTAACTCGGTCGAAACAAGCATCAACATAATCGCGATCGCGCGCCGCATCCGAACCATACCTCTCAAATACAATCGGTTCGCACACGCGAGTCCGAATTTGCACGGGTAAAGGCAGATTTGGCAAAGGCCCAATACTCAATCCCCAAGGCAATCCCAAATACACCGGCAATACCACCGGATCGATGCCAAATAGCCACGGCATCCCCCATTCATGCAATTGTTTAACTTGTTCGTACAAATCTGCCAAAACTATCAAAGTATCGTGAGCACCGTGCGATATAATTGGTAAAATTGGTACTTCTTCTCGCAATGCTAATTTGATAAATCCCTTGCGTCCGGCAAAGTAGATTCGATCGCGCAAGTGGTGGGGGCGAAAAACATCTTGGGCGCCACCCGGATAGACGAGAACTGGGGCATTTTTTCGCAAAGCTGCGATCGCCATTTTCGGATGCGCCTTGAGGGCTCCACACTGAACCGCCATGCTAGCAACATCAGGAGAAACTTGCCAAACCGTGGGGTGCATCAATCCGTAGGCCAAGCGTTCAGTACCGTACCTGCGGAACCATTCGTATAGGAACATAAACATATCTGGAGCAGCGAGTCCCCCGTTGTGAGAACCGACAACTAGCATTTTTCCGCTCGCGGGGACGTGGTGCCAGCCGTCGCTTTGTACGCGAAAATAGTAGCGGTACAGCCATTCCCAGATTGGCAACAAAAGCTGAATGAATTCGGGATTGCGATCGTCTAAAGATAGACCGTCAAAGGGATATTTAGAGGATTTGCCGTCTTTTTTGTTAGGAGTTTTCGTCACTGGAAAAATATTTAACGCTTTGGTCATTATATAGCAGAAGGAAGCAAGCTTTAACTCTCGAAGAGAGAAGGCTTTAGTTATTTGGGACAGAAGGAAGAAGGGAGGAGATTAGTTGGGATTTTCCTCTCCTTGTGCGTGCGCTCATCCCGATCGCCCTGCGAAGAAAAGATTTTTCCTATCATTAATATGCTCCCATTCCGAGGGAATCTACCGCATTAGTTTTAGCAATTGAAAACCTCATAAACATCGAGTGCAGTTGCTATATAGCAATCCTCGCATCATTTGTGAATTTCTTACTCCCTCCCCAAGACATCGGGGAGGGTGGGGGTGGGGTAAAAATTTTACCACTCATTTAAGATTGCTATAGCAAGATAATTAAATCAGAATTGGCGCAAATATTTGGTTTCTGATTAGAGGGGCTGCTTTTGTTCGGAGGTTTTGTGCTGGTTGTCTCCACAGGAACAAAACCGTTTGGAAACAGCTACAGCAACTGTCGCTGATGGCGGGGCGGCTTTAGCCACAAAAACACAACTGTGCCTCAAGCCGATAAGTTTCCGTTTTGGAAGCCATCGGGTCAAGGCTAGGGATTTCCGCTGTTTGCCACAATTTTAAGTAAGGTACGATCGACAGTGGAGTTATGTCAGCGCGATCGAATAACTGTCTCCGGCTTGTGACGCCCCACTACGACGATGGGGTCGATCGCGCCCATCGCCTGTCACTCAGAATCTGGGACTATCTCCAGCACAATCTCGCTCTCGAAATTGCCAAGAATTCACATGAAATGTAGCCCCATATTACTCAACTGCAACAACTAACAGCTAAATGGTTTAACGAACACAACAAATGACTTGCATTCCTAGTAAACAGTCCGGCATTTAAACACTTAACTGTTTACTTTTCCCGTCTGCCATTCCCCGACTCGGACACTCTCACCTTCTCCCTCCGCCACTGTGGCATAATGAGCCATTTATAGGCGTAGCAGCTTTATGTCTCTTCGCTCAACTCACCAAACATTAAATTATATAAATTAAACTTGACTTGCGGTCGTAAAAAAGTTATATAAAGCTTTTTTGTGGAAGACAAATCGATTTTTTTGCTATATTGACCTGCAATTAAGATAATGATTGTGGTTAAGTGAGGAGTTGAACGGATGAAAAACTTGAGTTACTGGAACAAACCCGCTGCATTGCTGGGCGCGATCGCGATCGCAGCCGGAAATTTGCAAGCGAATGCCATCGGTGTTGCCGCGCCATCAACATCCACTGTCAGTCAAGATGCTGAAAATATTTCCTTTGAAGATAGCGCCACCTTTCAAATAGCCCAGGCTGGCAACCTTTGTCGCAAAGTCACTCCCAAAGAAGGTTTGACCGTTCGCCAGAGCCCAGACCCAAAATCCCCTAGAGTGGGCGGGGTAGGACTTAACACTCAGGTAACGCTGTCCCAAGGCGCTACTTCTGTTAAAGCCTCCGACGGTCGCCTCTGGATTCAAATTACCGCTCCCGTCACAGGGTATGTAGCTAGCGGATATCCCAACGACGAAAGTAATTTAGGTTCGTGCACAATTAGTCAAACTCCTGCACCCGCACCAGCGCCAGCACCAGCACCAGCGCCAGCACCAGCGCCAGCACCAGCACCAGCGCCCGCACCAGCGCCAGCACCAGCGCCCGCACCAGCACCTACACCCGCAGCAACACCAGCACCAGCGCCCGCACCAGCGCCTGCGCCCGCACCAGCGCCTGCGCCCGCACCAGCGCCCGCACCAGCGCCCGCACCAGCGCCCGCACCAGCACCAGCGCCCGCACCAGCACCAGCGCCCGCACCAGCGCCTGCAACGGGCCCAGTAAGTCTGTGCCGCCAAGTAGAACCTCGCGTAGCGCCGAGGGGTCTAGCTATCCGCACTGAGCCTTCAAGGACTGCTGCGGTTAAAGGTGGTGTACCGGCTAACGGTCAAGTAACGCTTGTACCGAATTTCCAGTTAGTGAAAGATAAGAATGGAGAAAACCGCAATTGGGTTGAGATTTCAGGCCCTGTGCCCGGATTCATCTCGGCTGGAAATTTGATCATGTGCAAGTAAACTTGTGAATTCGATCGCTCTTTTTGACTACAAGAGCGATCGACACCGAAAATAGTTTTAAGATTGTCGCGCAGCCAGGGAACAATGCGGAACTCAGATTGCTTCTTGGAGTTACGCATGAATAACTTATTTCTATCAGGAATAAGCAGCGGTAGCGGATATTTCTCAGCTTCTGTTTTCGATCGTCGGTTGCGTCAAGTCCTAGCTTCTTTCCTGGCAACGAAGGCGGGGTGAATCAATTTAAGTAAAAAGCCGATCGACCTTTCTACCTACAGAGGCCGCTTGCCCAATTTTGGTGTCCGCGATTTGGTTGACACTTCGATTGTCGGCCAATCCAGACAATTTCCCACTTATTTTGCCTGAGTCTGAGTTCGATTCGGTGCCGCATTGCAGCCACAGAATCGTCAGCTAAACCGACGACTGTATGCACAATTACTGCTGTTTCTCGCGTGGGATATTCAACTGAAATTTGGTCGCTTTTTCTGCCTTCAGATTCTCTGTCGCTGCTGAAGAGTTTTACTGCGATATCTTTGGGGTTGGAGACGGTAATTTTGCGATCGCCCAGGAACTGTTTGACGTTAATTGATTCGTAGTTCGATCGGGCTGTGGGCTGCCCCATTGCTGCGATGGGAATTTGGATGCAGGCGAAAACAGCTAGGAAAAAGAGCGATCGCTTGACAGTTGATTTGTTCATGAGGCTTCAGATTGTGCCAGAAATTTTTGTCTGCGAGAGGCGAAAGCCGCCAACTCTG
This sequence comes from Microcoleus sp. M2_D5, assembly GCF_036701935.1. Classification (NCBI taxonomy): domain Bacteria; kingdom Bacillati; phylum Cyanobacteriota; class Cyanophyceae; order Oscillatoriales; family Microcoleaceae; genus Microcoleus; species Microcoleus sp. M2_D5. The sequence goes on from NZ_JAUBRP010000008.1 coordinate 8,671, forward strand.
CCTCGGTGAATTGAGTTTGCTGCCATGAGGGGCGGGCAAGCAGTCGATCGCACCAAGCTTGAATTTTGGGATATCCGTCGGTGGAGACATCAACCCAAGATAGCAAGGGTACGACGGTGCCGGCAACGCACTCGGCAAACGTGACACTGTTGCTAGCGAAAAAAGGGCGATCGTCCAACAAGCCTTCAAAGAATGTCAGCACAGTATTGACTTTTTCCTTAGCCTTTGCGATTTCCTGCGCTTGGGGATTTCCCCGTCCCATTTTTTCACTGCTTAGCGGGTAAAGTTGCGGTAGAAGTTCGTTAACTGTGACCAATTCTACCATCCTCACAACTGCCAAATCTTTCGGTTCTTTTGGCAGCATTGCCGGTTCGGGATACTTCGTTTCTAGATAGTCAAGAATTGCTAGAGACTCGACGACTGTGAAGTCATCATCGACCAAAACAGGGATGCGGTGAAAAGGATTGATTGCGATAAAGTCTGGCTGCAAGTGATCGCCGTCCAAGTGGATTTCTACTAATTCAAAGTCGAGGTTTTTTTCTAAGAGGGCGATCCACACGCGGCGGGAGTTCGGGGAAATGGGAGTGTGATAAAGTTTCATAATTGGTGTGCCTGGTTATTGAGAGGTAATAAAAGCCACATTTTGATTGTGCACTTAGGCGGATCAGTTTTTGCTGCCTTCTCTCAAACTTATTCGAGAGCTTGATATGAAATTGCTCTGATCCGTTTACAGGCTTCCTCCGCCGTCATCGCCTCGCTAGTTTCCCACTCTGCAAAAGTCTCTTCTAAGGCTTCAGATAGCGCTTGTTCATAAGCGATCTTTTCCCGTTCATTATGCTGCTCTAAACTTGTCGTCATGTCTGCGATGAGTAGCTCTAAAAATTTAATATCATTCCCTAGATCGGCAGCCTCATCCTCATCTACATCTTCAATTACTTGCAAACGTTCTTGATAGGCATTGATTTGATGTTCAATGGCTTCTATAATAAACCTTAAATCTTTAAATGATAGATTCATGTTAGCTTACTATCCTATAAATCACCTCTACAGGTAGTATGAGGGATCGATTTCAGAGTCATCGTCAGAGGTACGTTCGGCACGAATCTCGTCCATAATTTCCTGAAAATCTGGCTCGTCTTTAAACACACCCGCAAATTGCATCCAAGTGGGTTCTGAAGCCTGAATCGGTACTTCCCAGGAAATAGCTTCAATATGCTTAAGTCTTTCTAACAATGTGGTTTGAAGTTGGGTAATGGCTTCTTCCCGAGTTGCTGCTTCAACTCGACAGTGCGGAAACTCGAAAACAGAAGCAGAAACCTGTCCTGATGATAGAGTTTCTAACAGGAGTGTCACTTTCAATTGGCTAGATGGTTGGGATTGCAATACATTTAAGCTTGTTACCATGTTTCAATCACGATTTTTAAGTGCTGTCTTGATTGTATCGCAGAAAAAAAAATCCCTCACCATTTCAGGCAAGGGGCGATCGCTTTTTTAGAGCTAACTCGTCTTCAGTTGCTCTAATTTTTGTCTAACCAAGATATCAACTTCCTCAACTTCAGCACTTGATTTCGGGAGGTCAAACGTCTTGGTTGAGGCTTCAGAGGTAAAACGGTCAACAAAGGCATGAAACGCTGTTCTATCATTGGGGTGAGCAATGACATAAGCTCTTAGCTCTATTTTAGTCATCCTATTAAATTCAGGCTCGCTCACAAAAACCTCCACAAACCATTGCGATAGATTTCTATCTCTATATTATCTCCTGCCAATATAAATAGATGACCTGTTCGCTCGTCTAGGCGGACAATGAAAACAGGGGTGAATGTATTGGTTAAGGATTGACATAGTATGACACATCTGATGCCTTGTTCAGCAGTTGGCAAGTTCATTTTAGCATTCCTGAATTTTTAATTAAATTGAACGCAGGGTTTGGCCATTGGGTTATGACCTGCGGTTTTAACGTGACCCATTCCACCCACAGTACCCAGGGCTTTATCTTGACGATTGTGACTTCCGACCGGAGAAGTTTGAAAATTTTTTTCCCAGCGGGAAAGCAAGCCAAACTTAGCGAAAAGATATCGCAATAAAGCCATAAAAACCCAAAAAGCCGAGGCGGTGATCCGCCCCGGCAAGGGTTACAGTATTGTGTTTAATTATTGCTTTGGTTCTATCCTAAAACTTCTGGTTGAAAATGTCAAGAATTTCCTGGGTTCTCAATATGTGGAATTATTGAGGAGCGGAATGATGAGAAACTATCACGTTCCGTTCTGTAACAATTATCAAAATAACAGGGCGGGCCCTAAAGCCCGCCCCATCAAACGATCGATTAATTAGTAATCGAAGTCGCCGCCGCCCATGCCGCCGCCAGCGCCAGCAGCAGCAGCGCCATCCTTCGGTTCAGGCTTGTCAACGACGATGCACTCGGTTGTCAGCACCATACCAGCAATAGATGCGGCATTTTGCAGAGCAGAACGAGTCACCTTCGCAGGGTCAACGATACCAGCTTCAAACATATCGACAAACTCATTTGTCGCTGCGTTGAAACCAACGTTGAACGGCTTTTCTTTGACGCGCTCAGCAATCACAGCGCCGTTCAAACCAGCATTTTCAGCAATCCGCTTCAGAGGAGCAGCCAGAGCCCGTGCCACAATCAAAGCACCGGTCAATTCTTCGCCCTTCAGGCTGCTGTTAGCCCACTCTTCCAATTGAGGAGTCAGGTGAGCCAAAGTTGTACCGCCACCGGGGACAATTCCTTCTTCTACAGCAGCTTTGGTAGCGTTGATCGCATCTTCAAGACGCAGTTTGCGATCCTTCATTTCTGTTTCGGTAGCCGCGCCGACTTTGATCACTGCGACGCCGCCAGCCAATTTGGCCAAACGTTCTTGCAGCTTCTCTTTGTCGTAGGAAGACTCGGTTTCGTCCATTTGACGGCGAATTTGTTCGCAGCGGGACTTGACGGCGGCTTCGTTACCTTCGGCAACAATTGTGGTGCTGTCTTTGGTGATGGTGATGCGGCGGGCTTTGCCGATCATGTCGAGCTTGGTGTTTTCCAGTTTCAAACCGGCGTCTTCGGTGATTAGTTGACCGCCGGTCAATACGGCGATATCTTCTAACATGGCTTTGCGCCGATCGCCAAAACCGGGTGCTTTAACAGCAGTCACGTTCAACACACCGCGCAGTTTGTTGACAACGAGAGTAGCTAGAGCTTCTTTCTCAATGTCTTCTGCAATGATCAACAGCGGGCGGCCGGAACGAGCTACTTGTTCGAGCACAGGTACTAAATCTTGTACCAAAGCGATTTTCTTGTCTGTCAGCAAGATGAAGGGTTCTTCGAGAATCGCTTCCATCCGTTCGGTGTCGGTGACGAAGTAGGGAGAAATGTAGCCTTTGTCGAAGCGCATCCCTTCGGTGATTTCCAATTCGGTAGTCATAGACTTCCCTTCTTCCAGGGAAATCACGCCTTCTTTGCCCACCTTGTCCATTGCGTTGGCAATCATTTGACCGACTTCATCGTCGTTACCAGCAGAGATGGAGCCGACTTGAGCGATGGCTTTGGAATCTTCTACTTGTTTGGCGTGTTCGGCAATTTTTTCTACCAAAAAGGTGGTTGCTTTGTCAACACCGCGCTTGAGGGCGATCGCATTTGCGCCGGCTGCTACGTTACGCAGGCCTTCTTTGACCATTGCGTGAGCCAAAACGGTAGCAGTTGTGGTACCGTCGCCTGCTGCGTCGTTGGTTTTGGAAGCTGCTTGACGGATCAGGGCAACGCCTGTATTTTCTACGTGGTCTTCTAGTTCGATTTCTTTGGCGATGGTAACACCGTCATTGACGATTTGAGGAGCTCCGAATTTCTTTTCGAGAACCACGTTGCGGCCTTTGGGGCCGAGGGTTACTGCCACTGCTTCGGCCAAAATGTCCATACCGCGTTCGAGGGCGCGACGTGCATTTTCGTTGTAGATGATACGCTTAGCCATAGTTTTTGGGGATGAGAGGGTTTGAGATTTTGGATTGGGGATGATGGATTTTAGTCATTTGTCCCGTGTCATTAGTTGTTTGGCGGCGTTCGCTTTAAACTAATGACTGATGACTAAGGACTGATGACTAATGATTAATTAGTTAACGATCGCCAGAATGTCTTTTTCGGCTAGCAAGACGTATTCGTCTGTGCCGAGTTTGATGTCGGTGCCGGCGTATTTCGAGTAGAGAACTTTGTCGCCGACTTTTACTTCCATTTCAGTGCGGCTGCCGTCGTCGTTGCGCTTGCCGGGGCCCACGGCCGCGACTTCGCCTACTTGGGGCTTTTCCTTAGCTGTGTCGGGCAGAAGGATGCCGCCGGCGGTTTTTTCTTCGCTAGCGCTTACTTTTACGAACACGCGCTCGCCTAACGGTTTAACGGTAGAAACACTCAGTGATACTGCTGCCATAAATAAATCTCCAGATTACAGATTGTCGTGAGTCAGTCGTCAGGGGTCACGATGAAAGCAACAGCGGACTACTTACAACTGACATATTAGCACTCTCGACTCCTGAGTGCTAATTTAGCTCTAGAAAGGGGCGATCGCAACTTAGTTGTCAGTACGGGTTCCCGAACCGAGCATGAGTAGGAGGGAAGGAGAAGGGGGAGTGGAGGCTGTGGTGATGACTTTATACCGCTAACCAATTACTTTTGATTGATGAAGACAATGACAGAAAATAACATGGAATCTTGCAGCCAAGGCTTGAGCGCTTGCGTCCAAAGCCTGGGAGTCGATCGAATCGAGCGGCATATTTTTATCTGTGCCGACCAAACCGTGCCCAAGTGCTGCGATCGGCAAACCAGTCTGGAGGCGTGGAATTACTTAAAAAAACGCTTGCAAGAATTGGGGTTGGACAAGCCAAGTGCCACTCGACCAACCTGCGTGTTTCGCACGAAAGCCAATTGCCTGCGAGTGTGCGCGTCTGGCCCGATTATGGTAGTCTATCCAGACGGAGTGTGGTATCGCGACGTTACTCCACCCGTGATTGAGAGAATTATTCAGGAACATCTCCTAAACTCAAAGGTAGTTCAAGAATACGCTTTCTTGACTCATCCTTTGCCTGTGCCTGCACAGACCCAGCCAAACATTTAAGTGTAGCGCTGTTTAAAGTACAGGGTTATAGGTAAAGTGTTAAATTTAAGGTTAAGGGTGAGAATTTGAGACAGTTTCGCGTCCGGGCGATCGCACCTGCTACAGCTCAATAAAAGTGTAGTTAGGTTCTTGTCTTGCTGGTGCGGCTTCCCGTGTTCATGGTGTTTCTCAAAAGGTACAGTAAAAAAAATCGGTCGGAGGAACTGTGAAATTTTGTGCAAAAATTTCTCAGTGGCCGACACTAAGCAGGTTGCCAAACTACACTAGAAACAGTTAAATACGTAAGTAGGGAGTCTGCTTAAATTTCTCTATATCAGAAGTATCATTTAAAACCGGGGCATTAACCTGAAATTGAACCGATCGAGATTAAAGATATTTAACTTGCGCTCTGTTAGGGAATCTCCAATCAATCAAGGCCGATCTTGACAGGGCGATCGTCCATTACTGGTTTTGGCTGCGTTCCAGGTCGCAAGACACTCACAAACAGCCGTCGATTATAGGTTGGAAAGCGGTAATACCCGCCCCGCTTTCCCTCACCGCCATCCCTTCAGTCGATCGTCGTCCTCCACTCCCAGCCGGGTGGCGGGGGGCTGACCGAAAAAACAGAAGTGAAAACAAGGAAGTGTGCGGGATACTTTAGCGGGAATAAACATGACAAAGGACAATAATTCAGGAGAACAAAAACGGCTGATGCTGGTTGACGACGACCCCAATTTGATCTTGCTGGTCAAAGACTACTTGGAGTTTCGGGGTTACAACGTCATTACAGCAGAAAACGGCAGAGACGCTCTGGAAAAACTAGAACAAGAAGTTCCCGACTTGATGATCTGCGACGTGATGATGCCGGAAATGGACGGCTACACTTTAGTCAAACACATCAGAGAAGACCCGCGCACGAGCTGGATTCCGGTTCTTTTCTTGTCCGCAAAAGGTCAAAGTTCAGACCGAGTAAAAGGCTTGAGCACTGGCGCTGACGTTTATATAGTCAAGCCTTTTGAACCAGAAGAACTGGTAGCCCAAGTGGAATCTTCTCTGAAAGCAGCATCCCGCTTGATTCGCCACTCAAATCCCGGTATGGAGGGTGGCCCAAAAATTAAGGCGCGCCGCAATGTCGAATTGACTCCCACTGAGTTAAAGGTGGTACAGTTGCTAGCGCAGGGTATGGCAAACCGCCAGATCGCAGACGTGATGAATGTCAGCCAGCGGACGATCGAAAGCCACGTCAGCAATATGCTGGGCAAAACAGGTCTGCACAACCGGACAGAGTTAGCCCGCTGGGCTCTTGAAAGCAAAAAGGCTTGAGCGGAGGTAGTCGGCGCTATGAAATCAGGGGAGCAAAATCTACTGCTATGCGCTGGGCGTATGCCTGCTTGGCGGTAGGGCGGTGGGCGCGGTAGTTTGAAGGCGCCATTAACCTTGACACGGCAGTCGGTATTGAGTTACTGGGCGTCTAGTTTATGAGGGCCCCTCGCTCAAATGCAAGCAGGGTTAAAAGAACCCTCTGGCGGTAGAGCCGAAAATATGAAATACTGGGGAGATGGAGTTTTCTGAAGTCTAATCTATTGCCTCAGTTAGCTCCATGTTGCTAAAATGTGATATTTAGATTAACTTCTTTCTACAATTATTAGGTCTAAGTTTCTATGACAAACTTAATGAACCGCCTTTCTATTTTTGTGGACGGGAACAATATGTTCTACGCTCAACAAAAGAACGGTTGGTTTTTTGATCCTCGCAGGGTGCTCGAATATTTCAAAACTTCGCAGCCGAATGTCATCTTGATTAATGCTTTCTGGTATACGGGTCTGAAAGACCCCCAAGATCAAAGGGGATTTCGAGATGCTTTGATCAGTCTGGGTTACACGGTTCGCACTAAGATTCTTAAGGAATATTACGACGATGCTTCGGGCAGATATTCTCAAAAAGCTAATTTAGACATAGAAATTGTGGTTGATATGTTTAATACCGTGGATCAATACGACCAAGTAGTGCTGTTTAGCGGGGATGGGGATTTTGAGCGGGCGATCGAGCTGCTCCGCTCGAAAAATACTCATATTACTGTGGTATCAACCGAAGGAATGATTGCTAGAGAGTTACGAAATGCTACAGATAGGTATATAGACCTAAATGAAATTAGGGAACATATCGAGAAGATGGATTATTAGTCAGTAGTTAGTAGTTATTAGTCATTAGTCAGTAGTTAGTAGTTATTAGTCATTAGTCAGTAGTCAGTAGTTAGTAGTTATTAGTTATGGGTTATGGGTTATGGGTTATTAATTATTCGTGATTGGCGCGAAACACGGGACTGGTGCCCCCGCCCAAAAACGCATACTTGCTTTCCGATAGGAGCCGCCAGTAGCCCAAAATTTTAGACTAAGGTTAAAGTTCCCAGATTCATCTGTGGAGGAAATCTAAAATCTAAAATCTCAAATCTAAAATCGACTGACTGGAAGCGAAAAATCCAGACAAACGGACAAGTAAAAATCAGGAAAACACTTTTGTAGAGCTATGAAAACTCAACCAAGTCAAGACCGGATTATTATTTTCGATACGACTTTGCGGGACGGAGAACAATCTCCGGGTGCATCTCTGAATGTGGATGAAAAGCTGACGATCGCCCGCCAGTTAGCGAGATTGGGCGTGGATGTGATAGAAGCGGGTTTCCCTTTCACCAGCACGGGAGATTTCGAGGCCGTCCAAAAAATAGCGCGATCGGTGGGAACGGAAGATGGCCCGACAATTTGCGGTTTAGCACGGGCGAGAAAGGAAGATATTAAAACAGCAGCCGAGGCTCTGAAACCAGCCGTAAATTCGCGAATTCATACGTTTCTGGCTACGTCCGATATTCACTTGGAGTATAAGCTGAAAAAGACGCGGGCTGAAGTTCTGGAAATTGTGCCGGAAATGGTGGCTTACGCTAAGTCTTTTGTGGATGATGTGGAGTTTTCGCCGGAAGATGCTTGCAGATCGGAACCGGAGTTTTTGTATCAGGTTCTGGAACGGGCGATCGCAGCGGGTGCGACTACTGTGAATATTCCCGATACTGTCGGCTACACGACTCCCAGCGAATTTGGGGCTTTGATTCGGGGAATTAAGGAAAATGTGCCGAATATCGATCGCGCAATTATTTCGGTGCACGGTCACAATGACTTAGGATTGGCTGTTGCTAACTTTTTGGAAGCCGTAAAAAATGGCGCCAGACAGTTAGAATGCACGATTAACGGGATTGGCGAACGGGCGGGAAATGCGGCTCTCGAAGAGTTGGTAATGGCGCTTTACGTGCGGCGCCAATATTATAATCCGTTCTTGGGCCGGGCTGCGGATTCTGAGGAACCGCTGACAAATATTGACTCGCGCCAAATTTACAAAACCTCCCGCTTGGTTTCCAATTTGACTGGGATGTTGGTGCAGCCAAATAAGGCGATTGTCGGGGCAAATGCTTTCGCCCACGAGTCGGGAATTCACCAAGACGGGGTGCTCAAAAATAAGCGGACATACGAGATTATGGACGCTGAGTCGATCGGCTTGACGGAAAATCAAATCGTCTTGGGCAAATTATCCGGCCGCCACGCATTTCACACTCGCTTGAAAGAGTTGGGTTTTGAAATGGCAGACGATGAGCTAAATAAGGCTTTTGTCAAGTTCAAAGATTTGGCGGACAAGAAAAAAGAGATTACTGATTGGGATTTAGAGGCGATCGCCAATAACGAAGCGCACCAAGCACCGGAACTTTTCCGGTTAGAATTGGTGCAAGTTTCCTGCGGCGACAAATCTCGCCCGACAGCAACCGTAACGGTGCGGAATCCGGCGGGCGAAGAATTGACCGATGCTGCGATCGGCACCGGGCCTGTGGATGCGATTTACAGGGCAATTAACCGAGTTGTCAATGTCCCGAACGAGTTGATCGAGTTTTCTGTACAGTCGGTGACAGCGGGCATAGATGCGATCGGCGAAGTAACAATTCGCTTGCGCCACGAAGGCAAAGTATTTTCCGGCCACTCAGCAAATACCGACATTATCGTAGCCTCCGCCGAAGCATACATCAGCGCTTTAAATCGCCTGTATCAGGCATTGCAGCATAGTGCTGAAGAAAAATCCTCCCAACAGCCAACTGCGATCGGAAATCAAGTTGTGGCAAAAGCACAGCGCTGATAAATTTACTGTCAGCCATTTTTCTTGAAAAAAACCGCAGACGAACGCAAATAACAGCAGATAGATATCAAGAAATCTGCGTTAATCCGCGTTCATCTGCGGTTTAAAATTAAAATCTTTTTTAGCAACAACAAACCCTAAAAAATGCAAGAAGAAACCTTAAAAAAAGAGCGACAATTCCACGATGCTTGGGCATCCACAATCGATATTGACGGCATTCGAGTCAATGATTACTTTGAAGCTTGCACCGCCCCAGAAAATAGATTTATAGTCCAGCAAATGGGCGATATTACAGGCAAACGCCTCTTAGATTTAGGCTGCGGCGCGGGAGAAAACAGCGTTTATTTTGCTAAAAAAGGCGCGGATTGTGTGGCGGCGGACTATTCTCAGGGCATGGTAGAAGTTGCTCTGAAATTGGCCCATAAAAACGGCGTCAAAATAGACGGCTGCACGGTGAATGCAATGGCTATGAATTTCCCGGACAACAGTTTTGATATTGTTTACGCTTCTAATTTGCTGCACCATTTACCGGAACCTGAAAAGGCAATTCGCGAAATGCACCGCGTGCTAAAACCTGGGGGAAAAGCTTGTTTTTGGGATCCGATGAAGCACAATCCGGTGATTAATGTTTACCGCAGGATGGCTACTGAGGTGCGGACGGAGGATGAAAGTCCTTTGGATATTAATATTGTAAATTTTGTCAAGTCTTTGTTTTCCGAGACGGCTTACGATACGTTTTGGCTGACATCGCTGTGGATTTTTTTGCGCTTTTATTTAATCGAAAAAGTCCATCCCAATGAGGAGCGTTATTGGAAAAAGATTATCATTGAACAAGAGAGACTGAAACCGGAATACTCTCGGTTAGAAGAGTTGGATGGATTTTTGAAAAAGTTGCCTTTGATGAAGCGCTTGGCTTGGAATTTGGCCGTGGTGGCAACGAAGTAAGACGATTTGAGATTTGAGATTTTGGATTTTCGATTAAAGAATCGGGAATGACTGATGATATCAGTGCTAGGGTGCGTCAGTTTTGAGATTTTAAATCAGCGCCGAAAGTATTATTCTGACGCACCATTTGTTGTCAGGTGCGTCAGTTCCGAGATTGTTTGTTTGGAGCAAAAATAATCACAACTGACCAAGAATTTCAAAGGTGGTACAAGCCCCCGCATTTATCCGTGGAATCAATCCAAAATCGAAAATCGAAAATCCTCAAGAAAGAGCATTTATCCGTGGGGTCGCATCTAAAATCTAAAATCTAAAATCTAAAATCGATTGACGCACCCTACGGAAAATTCTAAAAGAAGTACAATAAGTCAAAGCATTTAATTAAGAGGCTAATTATGCCAGAAACTATTACTGCTATCTACGAAAACGGGGTTTTTCGTCCCCTAACTTCTGTATCTTTCAAGGATGGGGAAACTGTGCAGATTCAACTCTGGCCAGACGATCCAAAAAAGCAGGCAGAATTGGCAATCCAGTTTTTAGTTGACCGAGGATTGGTGACTCCACTACCTAACAATCCCCATAACGTCGAGGCTGTCACTGATGAAGATGTGTATGAATTGGCTAAAAGGTTAGGGGCAAAACCGGGCAAGCCTCTATCAGAAATGATTATCGAGGATCGCGGCCCGTGGTAAACATTTATTTTTTGGATAGCAGCGCCCTCATCAAAAGATATGTGGTTGAAATTGGCAGCCCTTGGATAAAAACGCTCACGGATTCCCAGACTGGTAACTCGCTGCTTCTTGTCCGCATCACCTGGGTGGAAGTTCTTAGTGCTTTTGCACGCAGACAACGTGAAGGCGGTATAACTGCTGCGGAAGTTGCTGCACTTATTGCAAAGTTTCGCTCTGAATTCAATAGTCGTTATAGAGTTATCGAAGTTGATCTAGCACTGGTTGAAAGGGCGGGTGAATTGATTGTTCAATATCCACTGCGGGCTTATGATGCTGTGCAATTGGCGGCTGCTTTGCGCGTTCAATCTGTTTTAACATCCATACCAGAAACTCAACTAATTTTTGTTTCTGCGGACAACAGATTGCTGGATATTGCTCAGTCGGCAGGGTTGGCGATGGATAATCCTAATAATTATCAGTAAAAGTGCGATGCTCGTGTCATCCGATTTTAGATTAAACAGTTCGCGATCGCACTCCGACAACGAAACCGGGTTTTTTACCGAATCTGCGGGTAGACTAGAAGTATTTTCGTAAAAAAACCCGGTTTCTGGGTGCCCATGCGTAAATCCTAATTAGAGAATTTCTTTCAAAGTTTTAACTAAGATTTGATTCTGTTCCTCCGTACCTACACTAATCCGCAATTTGTCTTCCAATCGTGGCTGGTTGAAGTATCGAATCAATATTCCCCGTACTTTCAGCGTTTGATAAATCCTTTCTGCATCGCCGTTTGGTGGCCTAACTAACAAAAAGTTGGTTTGCGAGGGCCAAACGTCAAAGCCTAATTCCTGGAAGCTAACGGCTAGTTTTGCTCGCGAAGCCTTAATCTTTTCGGCGTTGGCTGTTTTGTGTTCTCGATCGGCGATCGCAGCAGCTCCCACTGCATAGGCTAAAGCATCCACATTATAGCTGTCTTTGATTTTATTTAATTCTGCCAGCAGCACCGGATTTGCTATGCCAAAACCCAGCCTCAATCCTGCCAGGGAATAACCTTTTGAAAGCGTCCTCAAAACTATAACATTACTGTACTTTTTTGTCAACTCCAAAGCATTTTCTTCAGCGAAATCTACATAAGCTTCGTCGATGACAAGAATGCCCGATAACTCTTTAGCCAGTTTCTCCAAATCTGCAACAGATATGGCTGTTCCCGATGGACTGTTTGGCGAAGCTACAAATGTCACTGCACCCTGGGCTGCTATTAACAAATCAACTGGTAACTTGTAGTCATCTGGATAAGGAACTTCGACAAATTCTGCATCTTGAATTGCTGCCAAAGTGCGGTACAATACATATGTTGGCGCGGGACAAACAACTGGTTTCCCAGATTCGCCCACAGCGCGAACTATCAAGTTTAATAAATCGTCGCTGCCGTTACCTACAACAATCCAATCGTCAGGTACTCCCAAAACTTTACTAGCAGCAATGCGAAAACTTTTGCCAGTTGGATCGGGATAACGGCGCAGCATTTCTCCGTCTATTTCCCGAAGCATTTTTAAAGCTTTGGGAGAAGGCGGATAGGGATTTTCATTAGAATTTAACTTAATAATTTTTGTGCCTAGCGGTGGCTGTTCCCCCGGCACGTAGCCAGACATTTCGTGGATGCTTTTGCGAAAGTAATTCATCTATTAATTGAGTTTTGTGGAACGGGCATCTTGCCCGTTCTTGATAATGGTGCAAGATATATTGAGTTTTGTGGAACGGGCATCTTGCCCGTTCTTAATAATGGTGCAAGATATCAAGTTAAACAAATTATATCAAACAATTAGTGACTATCCGCGTTATACCCAAATCAATTAACTTTTGCATATCTGCTCGATCGTCCACCGTCCAGGCCACAATGTCAACACCCTGACTCCGGCTTTCTTGAATTAGTGCGGGGTTTTCCAGCAACACGCGGTACTGGCTGCTAATCAAATTATCCCGATGCGCCACAGCTTGAGCAAATTGAGTTTTGTACGCTTCTAGATTAGCAACAATGTGTCCGATCGCCAAATCACCAGATAGCCGCCGCACTTGTTCCAGAAATCCACCGTTAAAGGAAGTAATAACGCATTTATGTTGGATTTCTGCGCCCTTCAAAGTATTGACAAAATCCGCGACATCTGAATCAGACCAATCGCAGTGCGGCTTGACATCAAAATAAAGAAATTTGTCAACATTTTTGAGGATAGCTAATGATTCTTTTAAAGTAGGAATTTTTTGTCCTGAAAATTCATCGCTAAACCATTTTCCCGCATTAAGTGTTTGCAATTTGGACAGAGTTTTTTCCCTAAGTTTGCCAGAAACTCCAGTGATTCTATCCAGTGTTGCGTCGTGAAAAATCACTGGTACGCTGTCGGCGGATAGCTGGATGTCAAATTCGATCGAATGAGCTCCGCGGGCGATCGCCAGTTCAAAAGCTGCTAAAGTATTCTCAGGGGCGATCGCCGAAAATCCCCGATGTGCGATAATTTCTAAATTCACTGTCTTGTGCCCTCTAAAAAATCTGCCACAGTTTGATTAAAAGTTTCCGGTTGAGTCAAAAAAGACCAGTGATTCCCCGGTACTTTTGCAACAGTAAGATTTTTCAAGTATCTCTTGTATGGCTGCATTTGCCAATCCATGCGATTTACGCCTTTTTCCGGCTGTACGAACAAAGTCGGGATCTCACTATTTTCAGTTAAACCGGCAACTTTCATCACTTCTGCAAATATCTGATTTCTGGCTGCAATTGCAAATTTACTGCCCCAAGTTCCGTCAGATTTTTGTTCGATTTGGTGTTGGAATACCATTTGCTGCAAGTCACTCCAATCTGCGTATTCTCCCGATTGTTTTGCTGCTGCTTCTGCTTGGGATAAAGTCGCAAAGGGGCCCACACATTTGAGACAGTCTAATTTTCGGTAAACAATTGGCAGGGTGAGTTTAATCGCGGCTGGCAGTTTGGTGATGAAGATGGGGTCTACTAAAATCATACTGCAAAAGCGAGCCGGATTTTGCCTCGCCCAAATCGGTGCTAGTTTTCCCGTCCAAGAGTGTCCTAAAATGTGGGCGTCTGGCCAGTTGATGTGTACCATCAAAGCTTCTAAATCTGCGATCGCACTTTTAAAAGTATAGCCTGTTTTCGGTTTGCTACTCTCTCCGTGACCGCGCATATCTGGCGCTACAATATGATAGCGGTTGGACAAGTAATTGCCCAAGTTAGTCCAGACACACGCACTATCTGCTAAACCGTGCAGTAGCAGCAAACGCGGAACTTTTTCTTTCTCTGTTTCTGGCTGCCATTCTAGGTAGGAAAGTTCGATTTCTGGTAAGTGCAAAGTGTTGCGAGTTGGCATGATTAGGGTGTTTTATAGGTGGATAAATGTGATTTAACTTTTTTAGGAACAGGCAAGATGCCTGTTCCACAAAGAGGGTGTTTTATAGGTGGATAAATGTGATTTAACTTTTTTAGGAACAGGCAAGATGCCTGTTCCACAAAGAGGGTGTTTTATAGGTGGATAAATGTGATTTAACTTTTTTAGGAACAGGCAAGATGCCTGTTCCACAAAGAGGGAATTTTCTTCTACTGTTTTCATAAACCGGCAATATCCCTGTTTCACAAAGAATAAATCTTCTTGTGGGGTGGGGTGGGCTTCTAGCCCGCCCTTATTACGCAAGATGCCTGTTCCACAAAGAGGGAATTTTCTTCTACTGTTTTCATAAACCGGCAATATCCCTGTTTCACAAAGAATAAATCTTCTTGTGGGGTGGGGTGGGCTTCTAGCCCGCCCTTATTACCTAACCTTTGCCCTTCAAACTCAACAAAATAAACTGAGTTTTCTGCGCTTCATCAAAATTGTCATCGCTGACCAAAACTAGACTCTGGCTGCCATCTGGCAAGCGCGGGCCGAGGGTCATCCCCTCTAAATTGTACAGCGGAATTCCGAGTTCGCTTAAATCTAGCAGCAACTTTTTCTTAACAGGTTCGACCGTTGATAATTGCCCTTTAAAACTCCCGATTCTCGAAGTATCTGTAGCAGCCCCAAACGCTACTTGATAAATCCTAGCGCTGTATCCCGACAGCCCAAAAGAACGTTCTAAACTCAGAATCTGACCGCCGCCGACAGTTACTAATTCTGTTAAGCCGTTCAAAATAGTCATGGGAACTTGGTCTAATTTGTAAAGATTTTCTGAGACTAATTGCGGCGTTTTATCGACGATGATATAATGTAAGATACGGACTTTGCTTGCCTGTTCCGGGTCTAAATCTTGCATTAACGGCGCTTCCGTAGCTGCGAACAAACGAAACGGATCGAGACCGCCCGGACTAAAAGTTTCTGGGTCGATGGTTAAAGATTCAAAACCTAAATTGTCCACCACTCCTTGCTGCTGTTTTTCATCGCTGGCATCGGGAATGTAGCGCTTGGGAATCGGCAAATTTCCCCGCAATTTCCCAGTTTTGAGGTCAAATTCACCTAGAGAAGGAGGGATGCCAACATGAGTAACGCCTTCGCTGGCAACAAATACTGAGTTGCGGGGAGAAAGGGCGATGCCTTCGGGATTGATGGAACCCCAAGAGAAGGTTTCACCGTCTGCTTTTTTGAGGGATGTAACGCCTTCAACGGCAACTTTTTTGAGGCGAATATTGGCGGGGTCACTTGATGTGAGGTCGAGTCGGAGACTGTAAAATCTGGCTTCTCCGTTTTCGCTGGGGTCGTCGGAAAGAGCGTAAAAGCGATAAGCTTTGGAAGTGGCTGCGCTAATACCTTTGGGGTCGTAGGTAATTCCTGACAAACCGCCGACTGGTACTCCTTCAAAATTCATTTTTGGCAATTGGTACTCGCCCAAAAATTCTAGGGACATTTCTGGAAAAGAGCGGTCTCTAGCAGCGGCGGGAGGGGGGGCGCAAGCTGTGCAAACAGTTAAGAGAATTAGGGCTAGACTGAATAAGCGCAAAATACGTTGGCGAAGCCCTCGAAGAGGATCGCCCAACGCCTTTAAATGGCAAGAATTGCTCGCTGGGGTAAGTTTTATTTTGCTGCTCTTGTTGAACTGTTTGGTTTTGTGCCATCTTTGTAACATAATTTATACCGTTTTGTAGATATGCAAAATTTGATGTTTCCAAAACAGATGCCGAATCGCGGCAACCAAATTTTGAGAATTAGAAGTTCTGTGCCAATTGGGTGCTTGCTTTTTTTGTGGCTGTGTGCTGGTTCTATTGCTAGCGCCCAAACTAATCCACCAGGCCTCGATCAATTTTCTCCTAATCCTCTAGAAATTACCACACCCGATCCCCTAGCTCCCGCTAATGAATCTTTGAGCAGCACTCAGCGGGAGGAACTGACAGCGGCTTTGGAGCAGTTAAACTTAGAAGCAGCGGCTAAACTGGAAGCTGGAGATGGGGTTGGTGCTTTTGATATTTGGTTCCGAGAATTGCGGCTGCGGAGGTATCTGGGCCCGGCGGCGGAAATTGCTGCTTTGAGTCGGGTGGGAAGTGTTGCTTGGAGTAACGGTAGAAACCTGGAATTACAGCTTATTACTAAACGGTTGCAAGCAATTCAAAAACAAGTCAAATCCCAAGAGTTGCTCCCCGCTTTCGCTGCGGCTTTTCAGCAGGTGCGCGCTAAAGGCCCGACTGTAGAAGTTTACCAAGAAATTCTCGAAAATGCGCGCAAAAACCAAGATATACTGGCTGAAGGTCAGATTTTGAAGGCGATCGGGCTTATTCACATCAATTGGTTGAGTTACGATAAAGCGGCTCCCGTGTATGAGGAATTGGCTACTTTAATTCAGGAAAACCGCGCTTTATTTGCTGCTAATTCTGCTGTGCAAAATTCGGCTGTTGTTGCGGGAAACGGTGCACCTCCGCAACCTGTAACTCCTCCAACTGAGGTAGATACTCTGAGACAGTTGGCTTACGTTTACCAGCAGTCGAAACAACCCCTAAAGGCGATCGCAGCCAGGGAAAAACTAGCATCAGTGTATCTTAATTTACAAAATCCGAGTGCTATACCGCCGCTCAAAATTGCGATCGCTAGCGATTACCAAA
Source organism: Microcoleus sp. M2_D5 (assembly GCF_036701935.1). Taxonomy (NCBI): domain Bacteria; kingdom Bacillati; phylum Cyanobacteriota; class Cyanophyceae; order Oscillatoriales; family Microcoleaceae; genus Microcoleus; species Microcoleus sp. M2_D5. Next base: position 25,602 of record NZ_JAUBRP010000008.1, read on the forward strand.
CCATCGGTCAAATCAATTTAGCCGCTCAATACTATCAGGAAGCCTACAATTTAGCCGTCCCCATTCAACAGTATGCTCAGGCTAGCGAAGCTTTGGATAAATTAGCATTGCTTTACCGATCGCAAAAGCAGTGGGAGCCGACTTTGCGGATTTATCAAATGCAGTTGCTGTTAGAAGAGCGGGCTTACAATTTCTACGGATTGATGAACACTTACGACAATATCGGTCAAGTTTATCAAGAGATGAAGGCTTACGATAAAGCTTTAGAAGCCTATCAAAAAGGGTTGGACGTGGCTAAAAGATTGGGACACAGACAAGAGTATTTTGCTAAGAAAATTCAAAAAGTTAACAAGCAATTGCAAAGGACTTCGTAGTTGTCAGCAGGCAATAATGCCAATTTGCGATGTGAGTAATTTAAATGCAGTAAGGTGTGCGTTGCACACCTTACAAAACTACTTTTGACTCGTAGGTTTCTCGCGAGATAGAGTAATATAGTACATCGGTTTCGTAATAACGAGTATTTTTTTCATATTTCATGCCCACTTTCTGTATCACCCGCTGGGAGGCGATATTTTCTGGGCGTGCGATCGCAACTATTCTCTCAAGATTTAATATTTTAAATCCATATTTGAGACTAGCAAAAGATGCTTCTGTCGCCAATCCTTGATTCCAATAAACTTTGTCTAGCGCATAGCCAAGCTCAACTTCCGGTGTTTGGTCGAGAAAAGCAAGTCCGCAGCGGCCAATCATTTTACGGTCTATTTTATGTACTAAAGCCCACATTCCGAAGTTGTTTTCTGCCCAACGTTTGAGCATATTATGAATGGCAATTTCTGTTTCTTCTCTAGTTTTAACTCCTGTGAGGTATTTCATTATTTCTGGATCGCTGTAGATGCGGTACAGGTCGTCTAAGTCGTCTGGCGTAAATTGTCTCAGATACAATCGGGCTGTTTCTATCTCTTGCATGATGACAGTATAACCTTTAACATTAGATTATAGTACCACTTTGGTGGGCTACAAACATTTTAGTTGGGTTTCGTTCCTCAACCCAACCTACTGTTACAAGAAAACACTTTTTGTGAAACAGGCATCTTGCCTGTTACTGATATTAGTGCCAAATATTGATTCTCTTTGTTACAATTATTACTTAGATATATTGTACAGTTTTTGCCATCAATGACGATTTCCTCACCAGTAGCAGACACCAAAAACCAACCCCGCCGCGAAACAGACTGGCGGTTATTCATGAGGTTGGCATCTTACGCAACCCGCAGCAAACGCTTGTTGATTATTTCGATCGCACTATTAGTACCGCTAGCAGTCTCAGGAGCAATTCAACCCATTCTCATCGGACAGGCAATTTCGGTAATTCGCTCGGAACCTACCTACGAATTTTTGCGGGGAGTGCCTTTATCTGCTGCATTGAATATTTTGGCTATTTTGCTCATGCTAACTATAACACTTAGATTAGCACTGCAATCAGTTCAAGGCTATTTAGTCACGAAAGTAGGGCAAATAATTACTACAGATATTAGAAATGATTTGTTCGCCCACGTCACATCGCTAGCAGTGAGATTTTTCGACCGCACTCCTGTAGGCAAATTGATGACTCGCCTCACCAGCGATGTGGAAGCTTTGGGAGAAGTTTTTTCTTCAGGGGCGATCGGCATTGTCAGCGATTTATTTTCAATTTTAGTAATTGCCATTTTCATGTTTTCAATGCAGTGGCAACTAGCTTTAATGTTGGTGCTGATGATGATACCAATTACCGCAGTCATAGTTTATTTCCAGCATCAATATCGCCTCTCAAATTACACTACCAGAGAAGAACTTTCCGATCTCAACGCACAACTGCAAGAAAACCTGACGGGTATTAGCGTAGTGCAGCTATTCCGCCGCGAAAGATTCAACTCAGAATTGTTTCGCGTCACCAATAAGCTCTACATTAAAGCAGTCGATAAAACTATTTTTTACGACTCAGCCGTATCTGCTACATTGGAATGGATTGCTTTAGTGGCGATTGCAGCCGTTTTGTGGATGGGCGGCCAAAGGGTTTTAGCGGGTAATCTTAACTTCGGTACTCTCTCGGCATTCATTTTATTTGCTCAGCGTCTATTCGATCCGCTGCGGCAATTTGCTGAGAAATTCACTGCAATTCAAGCAGGATTTACCGCCGTCGAACGGATTAGCGATATTCTCAACGAACCCATTGAAATTAAAGATCCAACTAGCGGGATGAAGGAAGGGCACAACACCGATTTTGACACGGATACACGGATGTTTGAAGGGAGAGGTAAGAGGGAAGAAGGAAGAAGGGCAGGTTATTCACCGTTGTTGATAACTGGACATCCAGAGGCAACTGCTTACAACTTGTCTCCGTTCGATAGAGAATTGGCAGATAACCATCAAAATCCAGCAAGTTCCGAATATCGTTTAGTGCCTAACAATCCCCAATCACCCCCCGCCAATCCCCCCAAGCTTCGGGGGGGAGAAAATGCCACATCGCAGAATTCTGAATCTGGAGAAATCCAATTTGACAACGTGTGGTTTGCTTACAAACAAGACGAATATGTCCTGCAAAACCTCAATTTCACCATCAAATCCGGCGAAAAAGTAGCATTAGTCGGCCCTACCGGTGCGGGCAAAAGTTCGATTATCCGTCTCCTGTGCCGCCTTTACGAACCTAGCCGAGGACGGATTCTGGTTAATCATGTCGATATTCGGGATTTGCCTCAAGCAGAGTTACGCAGGCACATAGGCGTGATTATCCAAGATGGCTTTCTATTTGCTGGGGACGTGAAGAGCAATATCAGCTTGGGAGAAAATTACTCGATTGAGGAAATTCAAGCTGCAGCAGAAAAGACAAATGTTGCCCGTTTAATCGAACAGTTGCCTCAAGGTTATGACACGCAATTGCGGGAACGGGGAACGAATCTTTCGGGGGGACAAAAGCAATTATTAGCGTTTGCTCGCGCCGCCATTCGCAATCCCAGTATCTTAGTTCTAGACGAGGCAACTGCTAGTTTGGATGTGGGGACGGAAGCTTTAATTCAAGAAGCTTTAGAGCGTTTGATGGCGGACAGAACGGCGATTATTATTGCCCACAGGCTCTCGACTATCCGAAATGTCGATCGCATTTTAGTGCTCAAACGCGGGCAGTTAGTAGAATCTGGCAGCCACGAAGAGTTGTTGCAGCTAGAAGGTTTGTATGCCAGTTTGTACAAGTTGCAAATGCTGGGAAGTTAATATCTGAAGGAAGAAGGAAGAAGGAAGTTCGGCAACGGATTCTGTAACGGATGTAACGGATGTCAGTTCGATGGAAGTCGGAAGAGGGAAAATTCTCGGAATCCCCAGATCCCCGGCTTCTCGAAGAAGTCGGGGATCTAAAAGAATCTAAAATCTAAAATCTAAAATCTAAAATCTAAAATAGGCTCACTTGCCAGAAATCATTTTCCCCAGGGTTTCCGGCAAGTGAATTATATGTTGGAAAAGCTGATTTGGGCCGATGCCAAACAATAACTGCATCGCCAGCACAATTGCTGCTAAACCAATCGCTGTCCCGATGCTGGCTTTCAACACTTTAAAAGCCCAATTAAACACTAGCCAAGATACAAGTAACGAAGCTATTAAGATAATTAGTTCTATTGGCATATAGCGGTTTTAACTTTAATTCAGGACTGCGGACATGAAACTAGAAAGCCCGGTTTCTTCGTATATACAGCATATTCCATGTATATGCGGTACACACAACAAGGGTCGCAAGCATCGGTGCGGATCCACCAGTCAATCTGCAAGTTCCATTAAACATGAGCAGATCCGCACCCTACATAACAGGTACCGCACAATAGAGCTTTATAGTGTACTTCACGAAGCACTGAATATGCTGTATCTAATCATCAAACCAAATAGCTTTGTCAGAAACCGGGTTTAAGAGCACAAGTCCTTTGATTATAATTTCAAGCAATACTGCCGCGCTTCCGTGTTTCCTTATAAGAAATTCCGACATTTTTTAAGCCTGCTTTAATCATTTGCTGCTCTAACAAAGCGAAAAAGCGAGATCGATCGCCCCCCGTGACTACCGCTTGATTGTGAGCTTCTGCTAGCGTCACCGGATACCCGCCGCCTTTGTGTACTTGAGCCAGCATCATTCCCAATGCTAAATCTAGCTGTGCTGTATCTTGTGCTACCCATTCCGGCACTTCTATTCTAGCAATTTCTGTGCCGACGTGAACGTAACAGAAACAGACGGAATTAACACCGTACAAATCTAAAATTCGAGCTTGGGATTTCCACAAAGGACTTCTTTGTCCGGGCGACAGGATTGTTGCCCACAAGATGGCATCCCGCAAGGGTTCAAATTCTTGACAAGGTGCTTTTTCGTCGAAAGAAATGGTGGCGGAAAATCCGACGTTCGGGCAGTTTGTCATGCAGTCTGGTACTTCGTGGGTGCAAGCTTCAAACCGCAAAAAAGATAAGCTTTCGCTGCTGCGAGAAGCGCTTAAGTATCCTAACAGGGGAATTCCTGCTAAACGCAATTTGTCCCAAGCTTCTAAAATTGGCAGCAAAATTCGATCGCGCGCATCGGTGGGTAACTGTTCCAAAAACCAATAAATCAGGGAACCGTCTACCATTGCTAAAGCTGGCGCGGGCAATTTATTGTCGTTAATTTTTGCCCAATTGCAGCCCATTTCTGCTAAGGCAATTGCTTCGGAAACTGCCCGCCGGTATCCCATCCATTCTTCGGTTCTAATTCCCCACTGCCGCGAACCGTACAAATCTTCGGGTTTGTAGAAAACTTCGGGCACGCTGTCTAAAACTGGGTGGCGGCTTTGTCCGTAGTGCAGCATGACTGTGCCGACGTTTAGCAGGTAGCAGTAGGCTATTTCGTGATGGTTGGGGGAAATTTGCGATCCGTCTGTGGCGAAGACTGTGTGAGCTGCGGGGGGTGCGGTGATGTAGGTGCGATCGTCTAAGGGCTCGATCGGCGTGGCAGCATTGAATAAAGTGCGATCGCGCCAATTCTCTTGCAATTCTACCAATTTTTCCTGTTCCGCTGCAGCCTTTACCAGCAAATTCTGAGCCACTTCCAAACGTTGGCGAGCGGCAGCCGCTTCCACATTCAAATGTTGGCTCATTCCCTGCATTGCCTTGGCTGCTTTAGTTAAATCGAGCATGGGTTTTAAGTCTCAATATTAGAAAGCTTTCAATTTTAGTTCGCGATCGCACTCGCGATATCAGAAACCCGGTTTCTTCGTATTTTTCTGGTAACTCAACCCAAAACTCGTAGAAACCGCGTTTCTCTGCCTCATACCAGGGCCCTGAATCTGAGAAATTATCAAAACACTTTTCAAATTTTGGGTTCAGAAGCTTGCTTTTTTGTCATAAACTGGGTTCGATAAACTAAAATACTTCGTTGCTGCCCGAACAAACTGTAAAAAAACTGGTTTCTCAGGTCAATAGTACCTCCAAGACTGTATAAAAAAATCAATATAAAAAAATCAATTTTTTTTTTCGAGCTCCTTGCTTTTTTCTGTAATTCCTGTTATTATATATTTTATAATGGGATAGTTGCAAAAATATTATTTTTGCAACTATCCCATTATATTAAAATACCATGTCTGCGCCGCAAAAGTCAACAAAAAAGATGTAAAATTTTGTGATTTTTTTTGACTCTGAAAAGGGAAAAAAATCCCACCTGCCCACAAATCTAACATCAACAGTCGATCGGCAGCCAATCTGCAAAATCTCCGGCAAACTGCGACAGAGAAAGCAATTGAACTGGTGGATTTTGAGCCACAGATTCCCGTTCTGGCAAAGTATTGTAACCCCAATCAGCCAAAAATAACCTCACCTGAGATAAATCCGGCTGCTGCTTCACCGACAGCAAAGTTTTTAACCGATCTTCCACAAACCAAATAGTCGAATCTTTGCCAGACGCCGCCAAAAATTCCCGCAAAATTTGGTGTTTCGGCTTGTTGTATTCCTTACCAAAAATCAACTCCGGCGGCATTTCTACGCCTGCTAGCTGCAAAAGTTCCCGCACAAAACGGCCTTCCTTCGTAGTGACGATCGCCACTTTTACCGAGCTCTCCTGCAAGGAGTGCAAGCGCTCCGCCACCCCTGGATAAAAGCGGTGCAAAGACAGCCACCCAGATAAATCCTCAGCAATCCAATTGTCGCGCAATCCGTCTAACATAGCGCCGACAGACTGCGCTTTCAAATTATTTTCTGTCAATAAATACGGTACTATATTAGGCCAATCCAGCAAAATTTCCTCTGGGGAAATTCCTGTCAGCAGTGCGCGGATCAGCAGCGGCATTTCCCAACCGGTTTCGATGGCGGGCCGCACTCGGTAAAAACTCAAAGCTAAATCGGGATCGAACTTTGTTTCGACTGGTTTCCAGATTTGACAATAGGTACGCCAAGCTGTTTGGAAATATTCGATTAGTCCGTCACAAATCACACCGTCAAAATCAAGAGCTAGAATTGTCGGAAAGTTATTAGCCATCAATCGATTTTAGATTTTGGATTTTGGATTTTGGATTTTGGATTTTGGATTTTGGATTTTGGATTGAAGAATTGAAGAATTGAAGAAGGCGACCTCACGAATCAATCCTCGGACACTATTTTTGGGTAGTGCCAGGATAAAGACGGGGGCTTGTACCCTGGCTGCTTTCGGTCACTGGATTGAAGGATTGAAGAATTGACTGTGCAAACACTCAGCATCGATTGGTGAAGAGTGGTTATTAAAAAGACTGAACTAGCGGTTGATCTGCGATCGATTCTAGTCCTTGGGACTGCAACAATTGCGTCCACTCGGTCGTCAGCCGCGAATCATCGGGTGCGAGACGCCGCATTTCGGCTAGAGTAGCAAGAGTCTCGTACCAAATCCCATTTTTAGCATAAGCGATCGCCTTAGCCATAGGGTCGGGATTTGCCAAATCGTTCTTGAGATTTGCCTGGGGTTCTATTCGCTGCATCCATCCTTTAACAATATAATCTCCAGAACGCTCCAGAGGATCGCAGGCTAGTGCAAACGACCACACATATCGCTTACCAACCTCAATATTTTTTGCCTTGTCTTTCTCAGAAAGGCTAACTCCAACAATTCCGGCTTTGTCATTTTTTAAAGTAGTTTCGTAAACTACTTCGGATTCATCTGCGTTTAGCAAAATAAACTCTACTTGAGCCGCCGGTTGAGAAACATATACAAAAAATGTTGGCGACTCTGTTAGCGTTAAACCAATATTGCTTTTAGGTATTAAGGGAGTAATGGATAAACCTTCCCGCAACTGACAGCCTCGATGCGTCCCGCCTTGCCGGTTGTCGGGGGCTGTTACATCGGGAGGTGTGAAATTAACATTCTGACTCAGCAGGATTGGTGCGGGCACAGCCTGCATCGGTGTCAGCAAACTGGGGAGAGTAACGGCGATCGCCAATACAGTCATCACCAGTGCAGTAAAATTTATAAAACGTTTCATTTTTTCACCAACTTGTAAAAATATTTATAGAGTACATCTCTAATGTTAACCCGGAGTTTTAGCTCCGGGCGCGATCGAGTAAATGGGTCAATCGATTTTAGATTTTAGATTTTAGATTTTAGAGGCGACCCCACGGATAAATGCTCTTTCTTGAGGATTTTCGATTTTGGATTCATTCCACGGATGAATCACGTGGCGGGTACCACCTTTGAAATTCGTGGTCACTGTTCGCATCGCCATCGGCCGACCGACAAAACTTCAAGAAATAGCGAGATTTAAAGAGGCGCAACCAGCGGTTGAGCTGCAACTGATTCCAGTCCTTGGGACTGCAATAATTGCGTCCACTTGGCTGTCAGCTTCACATCTCCCGGTGTCTGGCGTCGCATTTGGGCTAAAGTAGCGATAGTTTCGTACCAAATCCCATTTTGAGCATAAACGTTGAGTCTAGTCATGGGGTCGGGATTTGCCAACTCGCTCTTGAGAGTTGCCTGCGGTTCAACTCGCTGCAAAAATCCTTTAACAACTAAATCCGCCGATCGGTCTTCCGGGTCGCAAACTAGCGAAAATGACCACACGTATCGCTTACCAACTTCAAGGGATTTGTTGTTGTCCACGGTAGCAGGAATAGTAACTCCAACAATCCCAGATTCGTCTAGTTTAAATGTTTTTTCGTAGACGACTTCCTCTTCCTTGTCGTTGAGCACAGTAAACTCTATTTTTGCAGAGGTTTGAGGAACATAGACAAAAATTGTGGGAGAATCCGTTAGGGTTAAACCGATATTAGTTGGAGGTACTAAAGGAGTAATAGATAAACCCGCTGGACAAAGCTTGTTGCCGCGATGTGTTCCTCCTTGTCGGTTGGCGGGGGCTGTTACATCGGGAGGCTGGAAATTAATATTTTGACTCAGCAGAAGCGGCTGGGATTGTGCGCGCATCGGTGCCAGTGAACTGGGTAGGGTAGCTGCGATCGCAGATACGGCGACCGCAAGTTTAGCCCGATGTAGAAAACGTTTCATTTTGTTTTACCTTTCACTATAATTGCAAACACAGGCATTCGCTGATGGCTACAAATATTTTTGAGATGCTAGTCGAGGGCGCAGATACACAATTTATACCTTGACATATCATCAATAACATTAATTAATTCGAGCGGCAAGTGGATTCTCTGTCGGAAAAATCCGGTTGCCTGGGTCGCAAGTATCATTGGATACAGTTGGTCGCTACGTAAGGTAAATTTTTGTAACAAAGCGGTCGGAGTTTCCGAGTGTTCTAAGATGGAGGAAGTCTCCAGCAGGCGGGAAATGTGAAACGACTGCTGTTCGGTGAAACGAGTCAAACTTTTATGTTGGGATAATGAGTAAAATATCTAACAACATTCGATCGGCAGCGGCTCAATTGAGTCAAATGTATAAACCATCACTAGCATTGGCTAAGTCTGTATTAATTGCCAGCGCGGCAGTAACATTATCCTTGATGGGGGCCCGACAGTTAGGAATACTCGAACCAGTAGAATTAAGCGCTTACGACCAAATGGTTAGGTGGCGTCCCGAGGAACAGCCAGACTCGCGTTTGCTAGTTGTAGGGATTACCGAAGCAGACATTCAAAAACTGAATCAGTGGCCGATATCCGATCGCAAAATAGCTGAAATCTTACAAAAACTGGAAAAAATGCAGCCGGCAGTCATCGGTTTAGATGTACTGCGAGACGTACCTTTAGGAGACGGGCGCGAGGAATTGACTAAATTTTTACAAAAAAGCGATCGAACGATCGGGGTATGTTTAGTCACCGACGGAAGCCCGGACAATCCCGGTTCTCCGCCTGCGCCGGGGCTGCCACAAAACCGGGTGGGATTTGCAGATTTCGGAGTCGATCCCGGTGGCATACTCCGCAGGGCTTTATTATTTATGAAACCGCCGAAAATTGACGGCAACTCTTCTGCCCAAAAACATCTTTGCAATGACAATTCTCAAGTTTTATATTCCTTCAACCTCCAGCTAGCACTCCGCTACCTGCAAGGGCAAAAAATCTATCCCAAACTGGCATCCGATCAATCTTTATGGCTGGGAAAAACCCAATTAAAACAACTAGCAAGCAATGACGGAGGATACACAAATGCCGATGTCAGGGGATATCAAATATTAATTAACTATCGTTCCAAGCAGCGAGTCGCAAACCAAGTCAGAATTACGGATGTTTTAGAAGGGAAAGTTGACCCAAATTTAGTTAAAGATAAAATAGTTCTCATCGGTTATACCACAGAAACCGTTAAAGATTTCTTTTATACTCCTTACAGTGCGCGACAGCAAAAAAACCAATTCATGCCGGGGATCGTGGCACACGCACAAGTAGTCAGCCAAATTCTGAGTGCAGTTTTAGACAACAGACCGATGTTTTGGTTTTGGCCGGAATGGGCAGAAATCTTGTGGATTTCGGGATGGTCAATTGTCGGAGGAACCTTGGCATCGCGGATGGCTCACCCAGCGAAGTTGACAGTGACATTCGGGGCAATACTGTCCGGGTGCTGCGCGATCGGCTTTGGGATTTTTCTGTTGGGAGGGTGGGTGCCTGTGGCAGCGCCAGCCTTAGCATTAATCTTAACTGGCGGTAGCATTGTATCAGCAGAGAGATTTAATAAAGCCGGATACGGGAAAGCAATTAGCGATCGAGTAAAACAAGTCTTCAAAATCGAAATAGACCAAGCCAAAAAAGAACAGCAAGTCGCAGAAATCACAGAATCGGATTTCTTTAAAGAATTGCAGCAAAAGAAAGATAAACTGAGGATTAGCAAAAAAGAAAGCTCTGAAAAAGCACCTTCGGAACCCCAAGAAATAACTGCAAGTACCCCAGAGCTTCCCAAGGCCGAAAGTCAGACAGACGCAAACCTAGCTCAGTTGCAGGAAAAAGCCATACAGCAGAAGCAGCGCGCCCCCCTGACTGAATCCGAAAGTGGCTCTCAAACAGGTGTCCCGATAGATACCCGTTGTGGTGCTAGTTCAGCCGAAACCAAATCCGCTGACGAGTTCAGCGATTTGCAAACCAAAGCCAAACAGATGCGACAGCGCAGGGGCGGCCAAAAGATGATAAAAGATGAAAAAATCGATAGTTTAACAGATAAGGAGGATTTGGGGGGCAAGGAAGAATGACCGACAACTCGACTGTATCATCGAGAATTGCATCATAATGGGTTCTCCCCGTTTCTTACCCTCATACGCAGATCATGTCCAAAATCATCTCTGTCCACTCTTACCGGGGCGGAACTGGCAAATCGAACACGACAGCAAATCTGGCATCTATTATCGCTCGCGGCGGAAATCGAGTCGCCATTGTGGACACAGACATTCAATCACCGGGGATTCACGTGCTGTTCGGTTTCAGCGAGAGCAACATGGATCGCTGCCTCAACGATTACCTGTGGGGCCGGTGTCCGATCGCCGATACGGCCTACAATGTGAGTTCGCTGCTGCCAAAATTAGCCAGTAACGGCAGCCTCTACCTGATTCCTTCGAGCATTAAAGCAGGAGAGATAGCGCGAGTTTTGCGCGAAGGCTACGATGTGGGACTGCTTACCGACGGCTTCGGCGAACTGATCGAGGTTTTGAACTTAGACTACCTATTTATAGACACGCACCCGGGGCTCAACGAAGAAACCCTCCTCAGCATCACCATTTCCGACATCCTGCTGCTGATTCTGCGTCCGGATCAGCAAGATTTTCAGGGAACGGCTGTCACGGTAGATGTGGCCCGCAAATTAGAAGTTCCCAAGATTTTGATGACGATTAACAAAGCCCCAGAATCCCTGGATTTCGAGGATTTGAAGCAGCAAGTAGAAAGTATTTACAACATCCCAGTGGCAGCGGTACTGCCCCACAGCGACCAGATGATGCTGCTCGCCAGCAAGGGGGTGTTTGCGCTGCACTTCCCGAACGACCCTCTAACTAAGGTTGTGGAAGGGATTGCCAAACAGATTGTGGGATAATTGGTGCAGCGAATGCCGAGATCCCGCACAGGAGTTTTACTTTCGCTGTCATCTTGCAGAGCGATGTCAGGAGTGCGTATCCGGCTGCTAGTGGCCAAGGAACTTTTAAAGCCGACAATATTTGGTTAAAGACTCAGGAGAATGGTGACAAAATGAGATACAAATAGATTATGAGAATTTGTTAAAAAACTTTAGGAGGAGAACTCATGGATTTTGACTTCCGCATACTAATAGTATTGATGCCCGTATTGTTGGCGGGCGGCTGGGCTGCTTACAACATCGGCAGTATCGCTCTCAAACAAGTGCAGAAAATGTTGAACAAGCAAGCGTGAACTAAGCATTTTCACCATTAATTTCGCAGCCGGCTGTTTTTTGAGATACAAAAACAGCCGGCTGATTTGTGCATTGGCTCTGCTTAAGTGATGGCTGATTGTTGGCTGGCAATTTACGACTGCAGAGAGATGGGGCGAAAACAAAAGAAAAGTTATATTGAAAAATTAGGTATAAACCGGGTACGCTAAAGCAAAATACTTTGTGGCAGCAAACGAGCCTGGGTAAAAAAACTTAGCTGTGAAAGCAGGGCGATCGTGTAAGTTCGGATTTTGATGTTTTGAACTCTACTCAGGATTTATGAGTAGAGTTCAATAAAAATATTGCGTCAGCACGTTATCGCAGAAAATATGAGACAATCACAAAAGTATTTGCCCTAACAATCGCCCTAAAAACTGCAAAGTTTAACTGGTAGGGAAGATAGGTCAAATTGTCAATGTTAAATTCCTATATCTTTAGATAGATTATGCTTTTTCCCCGATCGAGCGGCATGCTAGTCCACCCCACATCCTTTCCCAGTCGATTTGGCATTGGGGATATGGGAATAGAAGCATATCGCTTTGTTGACTTTTTAGTAGAGAGCGACCAGCAATACTGGCAGGTATTGCCGCTGGGCCCGACAGGATACGGCAATTCTCCTTATTCGTGCTATTCAGCAATGGCGGGAAATCCGCTGCTAATTAACCCAGAAATGCTGCGGGACCAGCAATTGCTCGCAGATGAAGATTTCGCTAATTTGCCAGAATTTCCCCAGGATTATGTAGACTTCGATCGCGCTATCGCCCTGAAAGTGCCTTTGCTAAAAAAAGCTTGCGAAAACTTCAAAGCCAAAGCATCCCCGGTGCAGCAAAAAGAATTCTCAGGTTTTTGCAAAAGCAAAGAGAATTGGCTGGAAGATTACGCCTTATTTATGGCACTAAAAGATCACTTTGGCGGTGTTAGCTGGAACAATTGGGAACCAGAAATTGCTCGTCGAGAACCAGAGTCGGTAGAGAAGTGGCTTCAGCAGCTAAATGATGAGATTTATTACTACAAATACGTCCAGTTTGAGTTTTTTCGCCAGTGGACGGAGTTGAAACGCTATGCTAATATGCGGGAAATTAAAATTATTGGCGATATTCCGATTTATGTAGCTCACGACAGCGCGGATGTCTGGTCTCATCCAGAAATATTTTGCTTGGATGAAGCCACCGGAGAAGCAGCTTTAATGGCGGGAGTTCCCCCTGATTACTTCAGCAATACAGGTCAATTGTGGGGCAACCCCGTATACAATTGGGAGAAGTTGCAAGCAAATAATTTCGAGTGGTGGGTGCAGCGTTTTGAAGCGATTTTCTCTTATGTAGACGTGACTCGGATCGATCACTTTCGAGGGTTTGAGGCTTACTGGGCGGTGAAACGCGGACAAGAAACTGCCATGCACGGAGAGTGGATTAAAGCGCCGGGAACAGCTTTGTTGGATGTAATTAACGAAAAGTTTGGCAACTTGCCGATTATCGCTGAGGATTTAGGGGTAATTACTCCTGAAGTGGAAGCTTTGCGCGATCGGTTTGAGTTTCCGGGAATGAAGATTTTGCAGTTTGCTTTTAACTCAGGCCCGGGCGAGCCTTTTTTGCCTTTCAATTACGATCGCAACTGCGTAGTTTACACCGGCACTCACGACAACGACACGACTGTCGGATGGTTCAATCAACTGCAACACTACGAAAGAGATGATGTTTACCGTTATTTGGGCTGCATCGATCCCCAAGGAATTCACTGGTCTTTAATCCGCATGGGTTGGATGTCTGTTGCTAATTTGGCAATTGTGCCGTTTCAAGATTTGTTGGGTTTGGCTACAGACGCGCGGATGAATTTTCCGGGGAAAGCAGAGGGAAATTGGGGCTGGCGGTATCGACCTGAAGCTTTGAATTGGGAAGTGCGCGATCGGCTCAAAACTATGACTTACATCTCCGGGCGCGCTCCTAATAAACATTGATCGTCGGGAAGGGGTAGTCGGTAGTGGGTAATTGTTAATTGTTAATTGGTAATATCAAATCTGTTAGCATCGGAATTCTTCCTATCTCTATTCTCTCGATCTGCGTGAATCAGCGTCAATCCCTTGTCATCGGCGGTTCAGAAATTCTCTTTTTTTGACCGCAGATACAGGCAGATGCAACACAGATTAACGCAGATGAATTCTCTCAATTCCGGTTGCACCATCCGTGATTGTTGATTGGTGACTGGATTTTACTATTCCGATGCAACCGGACTCGATCTAATGGGTAATTGTTAATGGGTAATGAGTGAATCAAGACGGACATTCTAATTAAAATCTGGGGACGGCCCGCTATTACCTATTACCCATTAACAATTACCAATTAACACTCAACCTTCATTCTTGGGCGGTGTTGCAGGCTTGAGGTCGTCTGCTTTAAAAACTACTTCTTTGACGACTCCAGGAACTCCGAGTTGTTCGGCTTGTCCGTTATTGACGGCAACCATTACTCCGCCGGCGTTACCTGCTACCACTACCAATTGCTTTTGAGCCCCCCAGGTGCGAACAGTCCCGGTCGGCAAAGTTCCCTCAAACTCTGTTTTACCATCGACTTCAACTTGCATCCACGATTCTGCTTTAAAAGTGACGCTAATCATCACTGGTTTATTGCCGGATTTATTTAAACTTTGACCTGTTCTTACTGCTTCGACAGTCTCGTAACTATCCGGTTTCTGATTTTGTGAGGACTTCGATGCCTCAGCAGCGGCGCGGGCTTGTTCTTGCTGCCCAAGCGCTAGTTCTTCGGCTCCCGCACCGTTTTTTGCGGTAACAGAACCGCTCATCAACTGAGATAAGACATTGACCGAACAGATAATTAGAAATGTGTAAAAGAGGTAGAGGTGCATCGGCCGCAACTGAGGCCCGTCTTGCCAGGATAGCTTGGTTCTCGATCGGGGCGGCGGTTCGATCGGGAAAAAGTCGGCAAACTGATTTCCGTCCAAGCCCATTGCTTCAGCGTAGCGCTTGATCAAACCCTGAGTGTAGACTGGTTCGGGAAGTTGGTCGAGTTGACCGTCCTCGATTGCTTGCAGCAGATTCCGCCGAATCATTGTTACCACGGCTACTTTGTCCAAACAAATCGACTGCTGTTCGCGGTACTGGCGGAGTTGAGCCCCTATTTCCGCTAGCTTCTTCTGAGCTGGTTCTGGCTCTTGGGAGTGCAGTTTCTGCTTAGTGGTTTTGAAGAATAAAAACAATAAATTCTTTGTCATATGCTGTGCTCCGGGGAATTTACTGGCACGCTTATTGATGTTAGGTTGACTAGATTCCATAAATAAATAATTTCCGCATCTTCTAGGGGTCGGCAGCAGCCTGGTGGCAATGTTGGCGAACCGGGCCGCTGCAATTGAATCGGGCCGATGGCTGTGCGGTGCAGGCGCACCACGGGATATCCCAACTGTTCGGCAGTTCGCCTAATCTGTCGGTTTCTGCCTTCTGATAGAATGATTTCTAACAGAGTTTGGTCTCGCGCGCGATCGATAACTTTAACTTTCGCGGGCAAAGTTTTTCTGCCGGACAAGATGATGCCCTGACGCCACGCTTCCAGTATGGGTTCCGGGGGATCGCCGCTCACCCAAACCTGATAAGTTTTAGCGATCGAGTGACGCGGATGGGTCAAACAAAATGTCAGCTTACCATCATTGGTGAGCAAGAGGGCGCCGGTGGAATCTGCATCTAAGCGTCCTACTGGGTGGATGCCTTGACCAAAGCGCAGTTGGGGTGGCAGCAAGTCGAGAACTTTCGATCGGGATCTTGGATCGCTGCAAGTAGAAACTACGCCTGCCGGTTTGTTGAGCAACAGATACACCTTTGCGGGTCGATCCGTTGGTTTCACCGGGACTCCATCGACTTGGATGAGATCGCGATCGGGATTCGCTTTTTCTCCTAAGCGAACAATATTGCCGTTAACTCGGACTCGTCCAGCTACAATCATCTGTTCTGCAAGACGGCGAGAGGCAATGCCCCACTGGGCGAGGATTTTTTGCAGCCTTTCATCAGACATGACGGGAGTGTGGAAATCCCCAACGATCGAGCGGTGGGGAGGAAACACGACACGGTTAATTGATTAACCGTACTAGCAATGCTCAATTCCTGGTTGGGAATAAATTATAATGCTGACCAATTATTACAGGACGCCGGCAAGAGTGCAGATTGTCCTTGTGCCCGGTGCAGATTGTCCTGATGGCAGTACCCTGAATGCTGTGCAAAAACTACGACGAAAAGACTCGCTGCAGGCACAGGTTTGCACCGTTGGTTTGCGGCTGGTTTGAAAGGTGTGGGTCTGACCCGACCATAAACCAACACTACCATAAATCCCGTACTGCTGGTTAAATTTATACGCTCGATCGCGAATTTTTCATCGGGATCGCACAACTCGTGAACTATCCCAAGATCCCAAGGGGAGAAAGGTGAGAATTTTTCTGCTTCTGGCGTGGCTGATGCCAGATTTCTGCTTGATTTTGGAGTTGATCGGGCTTGTGTTCATCAACCCAGTTTCTACAGGAAAATCAGAGGTTGACAGCGGTATATCTGTGCAGATACCGGATTTTTGAGACCCGATGTGCAATTTCTAGTTAAATTTCTGTGCTTGAATATTAAGGTTTATATTCTGAAATTGTTTATGAATGTCGATCGAAACTCTCTTCAATTTGACAATAGAGATGGCGCTGCTGGCTCTGGTGAGACCGTTAATCTGGGCGAGGAGCCGGGGAGACCAACGCCTAGTCAAGGCAGCCGGATCGCGAGTGCGGTGCTGTCTCCGGCGGTTCAGTTGTGGCTGCGATCGCAAGTTCAGCAGGTTGACGAGTTGAAGGTGAAAATTGAGGGGAGCGATCGACAAATCTTCAGCGGTGCGATCCCCAAAGTCACGGCTGCAGCTCGCGGTGCTGTGTATAAAGGACTACACCTAACTGAAGTTGCCATAGAGGGCTGCGGCATTCGCATCAACCTCGGTCAAGCTCTCAAAGGCCAACCCCTGCGCCTCCTGGAACCCGTTCCCGTGACAGGCGTTTTGAGGCTCAGCCAAGCGGATTTGAATGCGTCGCTGAAAGCGCCTTTGCTGGCTGATGCTTTGAGCGAATTTTTGCTGCCAATGCTGCCGCTGACAGATAGGGAACAGTCGCTGAATTTGCAAAATTCGCAGATTGCAATTGAGGCGGATTTGTTGACGCTTTCGGCGACAATTTTGCCCGCTGGCGGTAGGCAAATTCCTTTGGTATTGCGGACGGGTTTGCGGATGGCTACCGCTGGCAAATTGATGTTTGAATCACCAGAACTCGAACTCGATGGAGAATTAAAGAGCAGTGATTTCAATGGTTTTAAAATTGATTTCGGGCCGGAAGTTGAGATAGAAGAATTGATTTTGAGTCCGGGGGAGATTGTTTGTCGGGGAGGAATTAGAGTTTTGCCTTAGTGAATTAACAGTTGACAGTTGACAGTTGACCTTAACCTGATTCCTCGGTAGATCCTGGGAATAAATGCCCAATGCCCAATGCCCAATGCCCAATGCCCAATGCCCAATTCCCAATTACCGATTAATTAAAAAAGAGTCGATCGCGGGCAAGAGTAAAGTGACAAAATAGTAGACTAAGGGCGCGGTAAAAACATAACTGTCGGTGCGATCGAGAATGCCGCCGTGACCGGGGATCAACTGTCCCGAATCCTTAACGCCTGCGTCTCGCTTCATCATCGACTCAGTTAAATCTCCCAACAGGCTAGCAACCCCAATCAACAGACCAAAAGCAGCCCCAGTATACTGCCACGCCGGCCAGTGTAAATACCAAGAACCAGCAACTGCCACGGCGATGCTGCCGCAAACTCCAAATACGGCGCCTTCAACGGTTTTTTTGGGGCTGATGTGGGATAGGCTAGTGCGCCCGAAGAATTTGCCGACAAAATAAGCCCCAATGTCAGCGGCCCAGATGCAAAAGAAAGCCAGCAGCAGCGATGTCAATCCTAAAGATATATGGCTGGAAGTTGTCCAAGACGGGGACGGGTAAATGTTAACCGGCAAATTGCTTGCTACTGCGTTCGATAGTTGGGTTGTAGCAAGATTGGCCGGGTCGAGACCGACTCGCAGCCGTACCCAATAGCTGGGCAAATAACCGCCGTAGAACAATCCTAAAACTGAGGAGGCAATATCGGCGATCGTCGATAATTTAGGTTGAAATAACAGGTAGAAACAAATTAAGGTTCCCGCTAAGGGGAACATGGCATCTACGAGTTCCGGTGCTAGGGCGGCAGTAATTAATAGCCCTTGACTGACGGCTAAGGTAGTTTTGGCAGCGGGTGCAATACCTTTAGCCCTGGCTAATTGAAAATATTCCAATTGGCCTAGGTAGACGATGACTCCAAAGCCGACGGTGAAGTACCATCCGCCCATAATAATCATTCCCAAAGCAAGGGCGATCGCAACTATTCCACTCAGGATACGAGACCAAGGCATAAAATGAATTTCTCTTGCAGACGGCGGTGGATCATTCGATTTTGGATTTTGGATTTTGGATTTTGGATTTGAGATTTTGGATTTTTATAGAGCACGAGTTGATCCCTTGCACAACTAACCCCCATCCCCCATCCGTTATCCAATATCTCAAGTCAGGCGGTCAATCCAGCTATGGTCGCCCTTATTCTAAGTATGAAGGTTAAGTGAACTTAAAAAAGATTAAGAATTACATAATTAATCCGCGTGTCCGTGTCAAAATTCCTGTCGTGCCTTCTTCTTCCTTCTAATCCAGCTTTTCGCCGCTGAGAATAAATATGGGATTGACGGCGGCAAAAGTTTGACTGAGGCCGCGAGTCTCCAAGCGGTTGACGGCGGACTGGACTACTTCGATGTTGCGGACTTGCAATTCGGCGAACCCTTCGGAAACGGCGTAAAGATTTTCTAAATTCGAGGCGGTGGCGACAACTCTACCGTGGGGTTGCAAGTACCGCCAAACTTCTTGGAGAATGGCTTTAATCGGGCGACCTCCTTCGATGCAGACTCGGTGGGGGGGTTGGGGCAGGTTTTCCAGGCATTCCGGGGCACTGCCTTCTATAACTTCTACGTTGTCGAGCTCGAATCGATCGCAATTTCTGCGAATCAAGCTTGCTACTTCTTCATCCCTTTCGACGGCGATAATCCGACCTTTGGGACACAGCAAACCTGTTTCTACGGCGATCGTACCAGTACCTGCACCGATGTCCCACACGACTGAATCTGCTTGCAGCCGCAGGTGGGAGATTAACAGCAGTCGGACTTCTCGCTTACTCATGGGAATTCCCGGTAAACGTTCAAATAAGTCATCCGGGATGCCTGGAGTGACGTAGGGCCAAAGCATAGTTATATTTTTGATTTTTGATTTTTGATTGAAGCAAGACCGAAGTTGGAACTCGCGGAAGAAGTAGAAATTCTGCCCCTTTCCCCCAAGCCTTCATATTTACTCTCGCACAACCTTGAGAGTTTGGAGGTCGGGATCGCTGCAACCTGTGATTTTTCCGCCGGCGGCAAGGATCTGTTGCAGGTAGTCAACGGCTGCTGGGGTAATGATTTCACCGGGCATCAGGACTGGTATTCCTGGGGGGTAGGGACAGATGAGTTCGGCGCACAGGCGATCGACTGCTTTGTCTGCGGGTACTGTTTCGGTTGAGGAAAAGAATGCCTCGCGCGGGGAGAGGAGAGGGGGAGAGTGGGAGAGTGGGAGAGTGGGAGAGTGGGCAAATCTTCCATCGGACATCTTCCTTCTTCTTTCTTCCTTCTTCTTTCTTCCTTCTTCCTTCTTCCTTCTATCCTTTAAATCCGTTACATCCGTTACAGAATCCGTTGCCGAACTTCCTTCTTCCTGACATCCGTTACATCCGTTACAGAATCCGTTGCCGAACTTCCTTCTTCCTTCTAAAAGAGTACAAGCTGTAACTAAATTGTCAATATCTGATTCTGTATTTCCCAAGCTGATAATAAATGTTAAATGTCGGGGCATAGGAAGTTCTGCGGTAACGCCGAGTTGAGAGTGCAGAATTTCATCGGCGGCAAATCCTGTGATTCCTAAATCTGATACTTTTACTGTTAGCCTGGTGCTGTCTAATGCTGCAAAACCCGGTGTATTTAAGGGTTCTAAAACTGATAAGCCGGGAATTTGACTGATGCCCGATCGCGCTTTTTCTGCTAGCTGTAAAGTTTGCGCCATTAACTCTTTGCCGTGGAGTGCGATTTGTTGGCGGGCGGCGTCTAGGGATGCTAATAATAAGTAACTCGGACTGGTGGATTGTACCAACTGCAATGCTCTATTTAATTTTTGGATATCTATGCGATCGCCCTTGACGTGCAGCATCGAGGCTTGTGTCATTGCACCGAGGGTTTTGTGTATGGATTGTACTGTTAAATCGGCGCCGGCTGATAGTGCCGGTTCTGGCAAGTGTGGATGAAAGTTAAAGTGCGCGCCGTGGGCTTCGTCTACTAATAACGGTATGTTGTATTGATGGGTAATTTGGGCGATCGCCCGCAAATCCCCGCAAACGCCGTGATAGGTTGGGTAAACTATCATTACTGCTTTAGCGTCGGGATGTTGTTCTAATGCCGAAGCTGTGGCTTCTGGGGTGATGCTGTTGGCAATATCCCAATCCGGGTTGTACTCTGGATTGACAAAAATTGGAATTGCACCGGATAAAATTAAACCAGAAATAGCCGAGGAGTGGATATTTCGAGGCAAGATAATTTTATCGCCGGGGCCGCAAGTTGCTAAGATGGCGGCGATAATTCCGCAAGTGGAACCGTTAGCCAAAAACCGAGTTGATTGGGCTCCAAATGCTTCGGCGGCCAAGTATTGAGCTTGGGCAATTGCACCTTCTGGGTTAAAGAGATTGTCTAATTCCGGCAATTCGGGCAAATCCGATCGAAATACTGCCGCACCGAACAAGTCAATTAGCGGTTGAGAGATTCCTTGTCCGCCTTTGTGTCCGGGGGCATAAAATGGGGCGTGCGGGTGATTTGTGCGATCGCGCAAGGCATCTAATAGAGGCGTTTGTTGTTGAGAGTTTGCTGGTGACACGCTTAATCCTGATTGCTGTATTTGATATCTAAGGAATGAGAATTAAATAACTTCCACAAGTTTGTGGGATGGGCCTGAAAGCCCGTCATGAGTGGACGGGCTCTTAGGCCCATCCCACAATAACAATTAAAATTGTAAGTTATTTAATTCGCGATCCTAAGTAGAGCGGTATGAAAAAACCATAATATCTTGTTGTAGGGGAGGGTTGAGCCAATGTCTTTACTCTCGCGCAGTTTATTTCTGTACTCACGCGCCCTCGCCATCTAATGTTTATTTGTCACCAAATACTTAGTTTAATACCAAAGGCATAATTTTCGACGGAGGTAACAGTTAATTATAGTTATTTAGATAGATGTCTCCGCCGCAAGCTTGAGTTTATATTTATGAGATAAAACACTACCACAAATCAGTTATTTTTGTTATAAAAATATAGCGGTGAGTGGCGAACAAATGTTTTTGAAACATCTCTATTAGCGAGCAAAACACTAACATGATTTTTCCCACTCCAGCTCCATTTCCAGGCCCGCAGATTCCCAGTACCGAACCGGGGCTCCCGACTATACCCGCATCGCCACCAGTGCCGGGCCCCGTTCCCGAACCGATTCCCGGGCCAGTACCTGAGCCGGTACCTGCGCCAATTCCGCAGCCAATTCCCGAACCGGTGCCGGAAACTGTACCCTCTCCAATTCCTCAGACAGTGCCGGAGCCTATTCCTCAGACAATCCCTGAACCTGTATAAATTATGTTTTAGTCGATCGCGAAATTTAAGATTGTTTGTCAGGTCGATCGCAAAAACCGATTTCTCCCAAGTCCCCAATCTTTTTGATGAATATCAGACTTGAAAAAACTCGGTTTTTGCCTAAATTATCAATTAATTGAAGTTGAGCGCCGTCTCTTTACAAAGGTCAACAGCATCCAAATCGGTGGATTTGCCGTCCGAGTATTCGGCCCGGACATCGAAAATACAGCCGGCATCCGAGCCCCCGTAGTCAGCTTGATTCCACTCAAAATCTGCCTTTTCCCGATCGGCAATGGGGGCCTCTAGCTCGTTTTCTCCCCAAGTATCCTTATCGGGAGGAGACATATAAACGGCTGTCATCGTCTTGCCGCTGTTGTTAATCACCGAAACTTTGATTATCTGAGCCAAGACGCTAGGCGCTGTCAGCGCTAACAGGGGCAGCGACAGCCCCGCAGCGATCGTTACTTTGCTTAACCACTTGTTAACCATTGAGCCATCTACCTCAAGTTTGATATTTATTCAAGCTTAGCTGTAGAAGTTAGAAGGGACAAGTCAGATATATTGCTATTGCTTATGATATTTTGAAACAGTGATATGTTTCTAAATAGCTATGCTTACTGCCGGAATTGTCGGACTGCCTAATGTTGGCAAATCTACTTTGTTTAATGCTTTGGTGGCTAATGCCAAGGCGACTGCTGCTAATTTTCCTTTCTGTACGATCGAGCCAAATACGGGTATCGTGGCAGTGCCAGACGAACGGTTGAAGGTGCTGAGCAAGATTAGCAATTCCGCGCAAACGGTGCCGACGCGGATTGAGTTTGTGGATATTGCGGGTTTGGTGAAGGGGGCGAGTCAGGGGGAAGGGCTGGGAAATCAGTTTTTGTCTCACATTCGGGCTGTAGATGCGATCGTCCACGTTGTCCGCTGTTTTGAGAATGACGATATCATTCACGTTGCGGGTTCTGTCGATCCGATCCGAGATATTGACATTATCAATCTAGAATTAATTCTAGCAGATTTAGCTCAAATTGAACGCCGGCTCGATCGCACTCGCAAGCTGGCCCGCAACAACAAGGAAGCTCAGGCAGAAGTGGATGTGCTCGAAAAATTAGTCGCCGTTTTGAATGCGGGGAAACCGGCGCGACAGTACAATTTCACCAATGAAGAAGCTGAATTAGTTAAAGGTTTGGAATTACTGACCAACAAACCAATTATTTATGCTGCTAACGTGTCTGATGACGATTTAGCAACTGGAAATAGCTATGTCGAACAAGTGCGGGAAGTAGCAGAAGCAGAAAATGCTAAAGTTGTCATAGTTTCGGCGCAAGTTGAGTCAGAATTGGTGGAGTTATCCGAGGAAGAACGAACGGATTTCCTAGAATCTCTGGGTGTGAAAGAAGGTGGCTTAAAATCTTTGATTCGAGCTACTTACGAATTATTGGGTTTGCGGACTTATTTTACTAGCGGGCCGAAAGAAACTCGCGCTTGGACGATTATCGCGGGAATGTTAGCACCGCAAGCTGCGGGGGTGATTCACTCGGACTTTGAACGGGGTTTCATCCGGGCCGAAACTGTGAGTTATGAAGATTTGGTTGCTACGGGCGCGATGAATGCAGCTAAGGAAAAAGGCTTAGTTCGCAGTGAAGGAAAAGAGTATATTGTACAAGAGGGGGATGTGCTGTTGTTCCGATTTAATGTTTAGCTTTTTTAAGGAGATTGGCACATGGATATCGTTTCGCTGGCAATTGCTTGGCTGGTAACTTCGGTGAGCTTTTTTATCATTTCCAAGTTGCCCATTGGGGTGGATATTGACACTTTTGGAAAAGCGATGATTTCGGCGGCGGTTTTTGGATTGCTGAATGCTTTGGTGCGGCCGCTTTTTGTGGTTTTGGGTTTTCCATTTGTGTTGGTAACTTTTGGCTTGTTTATGATTGTGATTAATGCTGCTATCTTTGGATTGGCGGCTTGGCTAGTCGAAGGATTTCGCTTGCGGTGGGGAATTTGGAGTGCAATGCTTGGGGCGATCGCCCTCGGTTTTATCAACTCTCTTCTCTATCAGTTGTTGAGTACGCTGCCTAGTGTAAGGTAGATAAATGTAACGCGCGGGCGGAAGGAAGGGGCGGGTTTATTCATCCTGTTAGTTATGGCCAATATTTCAGGTGAAACCCGCCCCAACGGCAAATATTTTAGGTTTAATTCTCCCATATCAGGTATTTATTTTTTGGTATGGGTTGAGTTATTAGCCTTAACAGTAGTCGAGAAATTTGTCTGGAACTAGGCGCAATTCGCCCGATCGAAAGCGCTCGATCGGTATCCAAAATGCAGTATGTTCCCCATCTCCGTCTGCAAAATCCAGACTCTCCAATTCATAAAATTTGGAATCAAAAAAATCGCACTGGTATAGTTGTATTAATTCGTGTCCGGCTTTGCCATTATAAACAAAGAAGTTTTCTAAACAAGCCAAATATTTGATATTTGTTAACTCGGCTTGAATTTCTTCTTGAAACTCTCTTTGCAAAGCGTCGATGCTGTGCTCTCCGAATTCTACGCCACCGCCCAGAGCTCGGTAAAATGTGTCTTGTTTGACAGGATCTTCGCATTCTGACACGAAGATGCGATCGCCCGATCGAATTAATCCTAAAACAATTACGCGAACTTTACCTTTTTGCATAATTAGCCATCAGTCATTAGTCATTAGTCATTACGCATCAAAACCAAAGAAACCGGGTTTTTTGCCCTTCAAGGGTTGTAACAAAGCATTCAAGGGAAAAAACCCGGTTTCTGATTACCCGTGCATCCAAGACTATATTATCTCTGTATCCGTGTCATCCGTGTCGTGCCAACGTTTAATTATCGGCAAAACCCTCTCTCCTGCTTCTATTTTCAATAGGCCAGTCTGTATTTTCCCCGCCTATAATGAGTTTTTCAATCGTTACGAATTCTTTGCTGAGTTGCTGGAAAACATTAATCAAAACATCGAGGCCAATTGCATCGCTAGTTCCCAAATCAAACCAGCAGCGAGCCCAAGAACCTTGATACTCCATTTCTCCCATATTGTGCATCAAAGCCATCATGCTTTGGTCGGCTAGATTAACATCGTAATTCATATCACTGATGTCTAAGCCTTCATCTTGAACTTGCAAATTTTCCGCATTAAATCCTCCAAGTTTTCCCAAGAAAAACCAAGAGTCAAACACTTCTTCAACATACTGTTTTTCACCGTTTGAAGGCACGTTGCTGAACTTCAGCCAAATCCAGAGGTCAAAGGGGTTAAACTCGCGAAACTCTACTTGCATAGTTTTTTGGTGTTTTTATAGTGGTGGTAAGGCTGCCGGCCCCCAGACTCCATCTGCATCTCTGATTTTATCGCGCATGGGGTCGCAGGGGCGAGATTGGCTGTCGAGACGGTTGCGGGTTCTGCACTGCTGAAAGAAGATTTCGGCTACTAAACTGCGCGGCAGTTGGTCGGGTTTTGCTAAGGCTGCGTCGAAGTTTTTTCTGGCTTCCTCAAGTAAGGTTTTGTTGCTGTCTTTCCCCTGGGATTGGGAAAACAAGATTTGTGCTTTTAGATAGAGAACTTCGGGATTGTTGGGCGTTTCTGCTAGCGATTTGTTCGCAAATTCTAAAGCGCGATCGTACTTTTTCAAATCTCGATAGCCTACTGCCATGCCGCGATAAGCTAAGTAGCGGGGAGAGGCTTTTTGTTCGAGTCTTTGAATTGCTTCGTTGGGGTTGGAAAAGGGTAGGTTTGTGGCTAGCATTAAGTCCATGTAGCCTTTGATCAGGTTAAGTTCGGGGTCGTTGGGCGCTATTTTGTCGGCGGCATCTAGGTATTGAAATACTACTCGCAATTTACTCAAAGCTTGGGGCGCGCCTTTGGCTGTTCCTTCTTTGGCTATAATGTTCGCCCCTTCTAGAAAGTGACCTGCTGCTGTGTAAATATTGCCGCGCAATGGATTAGTTTTCGCCAATTTTTCGCCGACTTCGCGGGTTTTTTTCGCGTAGGAATTCATCGAGTTGAAGTCTTTTTCGATGTATGAGAGGGAGGCTGCCATCGCATAGGCTAGCGGCTCGTTTGGTTCGGCTGATAGTGCTTGTTGAATTTGAGTTTTTGCTTGTTTGTAGTTTCCTTGCTGAAACATTGTTTTGAAAGCGGTTTCGGTGTTGGGCCCGATCGCCTGCGGGTTGCTGCTGCGAAAGGGATCGCCCGCTACTGCCGAGTTAATGCAGATGCCCAGGGCGATCGCTCCTGCACTGGCGATCGCCCGCACTGTCTGTTTAGAACTTAACATTTGCTTGCCCACCGATGCTAAAGGAGTTTTCGTCATCGTCAATTCTCTCAATGTAATATACTGTAAACTAGAAACAAGAGAGTTAAATTTTCAGACTTTCGGGCCGCCACCAAAAAAAGAGTGAAATTTGCTTGATTTTTTGTGGTTCTTGAGGTATATTTTAATAATGGAAGTGTGACTTATAATATATTAACGGACAGATTTCCATTATTAAAATATACCATGAAAAAACATAAAAATCAAACGCCACTCCTGAAAAAAAAGGAAATTTTTGTGAAGATTTATGTAAAATAATTGTGTGCGATCGACCCCACCCAAAAACAGCCTTAACTATCAATAGCACAACGAAGGACTGATGACTGATGACTGATGACTAATGACTGATGACTGATGACTTGTTCAAAACTAACAACTGCCGTTAATGCTTTATCTAAAAAACTTAGTATATCATCCTACCGCCTGTCCGAATCCTATTCTGAAAAATATTAACTTAGAACTGCCATCGCAGCAAATGGGGCTGATTGTGGGTCGCAGCGGTTCTGGCAAAAGTACGCTATTAGAAATATTAGCAGGTTTAGCGGAAAAAACTAGCGGCGACATCCGTTGGCGGGAACAAGAATTAACACCGGAACACTTGCAACAGTTAGGAGGTTTAGTATTCCAGTTTCCCGAAAGGCATTTTTGCGGCGGCACAATTTTAGAAGAATTGCGACTGGGACATCCTGAATTGGGACAAGAACAAATTAACTCAGCAATGGCAGAAGTGGGACTCGGACATTTGCCGCTGCGCGCTTCCCCCCACGCTTTGAGCGGCGGACAACAGCGCAGGGTAGCCCTGGCGGTGCAGCTAATTCGGCAGCCGCATTTGCTACTTTTGGACGAACCGACGGCTGGTTTGGATTGGTCGATGCGGCGGCAGTTGGTAAGCTTGTTGAGCAAGTTGAAAAGTCACTGGACTTTGTTGATTGTAACTCACGATGCTAGCGATTTGTTGAGTGTAGCCGATCGCTTTTGGACTCTAAACCACGGGGATTTGCAGGAGGTCGATCGGGCTAAATTAGAAGCTAAGGAAACGAGTTTTGTTAGTCATTAGTCATTAGTTAGTGCGGGCGGGTTTATCACATTAGGAAGCATTTTTAAGTGCAGAGAATTTGCAGAGCTTACAAAAGAGTGGGAATAGAAGATGAATCAGATTACAATGCCTGTGTTGCCCCAGATGAACGAATTGTGGCAAAAAACGCTGAATTGGCAGCCGGATGAGTCGCAGCAACAAAAATTTCAGCGGCTTTACGAGTTAATTGTCGAGGGAAATCGCTCCTTGAATTTAACTCGAATTACTGAGCCGATGGAGTTTTGGGAAAAACATTTGTGGGATTCTCTGCGGGGAATTTCAAGACTGCTGCCCGCTAATCACAATTCGGCGGAAAATCCCGAATTGTCCGCCGAGTCGGTGCACAAAGCGATCGACATTGGGACGGGTGGGGGTTTTCCGGGGTTGCCAATTGCGATCGCCCTGCCGCATTTATCAGTTACGCTGCTCGATTCTACGCGCAAAAAAATTACTTTTTTGGAAACAGTTTTGCCGTCTTTAGGGATAGAAAATGCGGCGACTTTGTTGGGTAGATCGGATGAAATTGCCCGACAGCCGCATCACAAACAAGCTTACGATCTAGCCGTTCTCAGAGCAGTGGGAGCCACTCCTCTCTGTGCTAAATGCGCGCTGCCATTCCTGAAAAATGACGGTTTAGCTGTGCTTTACCGTGGGAATTGGACGGTGGAGGAAGAAACGGAGTTGCAAAGGGCGATCGAGCATTTGGGCGGCACAGTTGAGTCAGTCGAAGCATTCACAACGCCGACGAGTCAGGGGGCGCGGCACTGCGTTTACTTGCGGAAAGTTGTACGGGAGTTCGATCGTCCCGTGCGCTAGCTAGTAGGGACACGGCACTGCCGTGTCCTGTATTTCATCTAATTGAAAACTACCCGATCGCCTGTTCGTAGCGCTTGTTAATTTCCGTCCAATTAACAACATTCCACCAAGCTTTTAAGTAGTCGGCGCGCAAATTTTGGTATTTGAGATAATAAGCGTGTTCCCAAACATCGTTACCCATAATTGGATAGTTGCCCTCCATGAAAGGAGTGTCTTGATTGGCAGTAGTTGTAATCTCAAGTTTGCCAGCTTTATTGCGGACTAGCCACACCCAACCGCTGCCAAAACGCTTGGCGCCGGCATCGTTAAATTTTGTTTTAAAATCGTCAACACTGCCGAAAGTTTGCTTAATTGCTGTTGCAATTGCCCCTGTCGGTTCCCCGCCGCCGTTGGGACTCATGATTTCCCAAAACATACTGTGATTTAGGTGTCCCCCGCCATTGTTACGCACGGTTGTGCGAATATCTTCCGGCACTTTGCTCAAATCTCGCAGCATATTTTCCGCAGTGATATTTTTGAGTTGCGGGTATTTGCTGACAGCATCGTTGAGGTTTTTAACGTAGGCGGCGTGGTGTTTGTCGTGGTGAAATTGCATTGTCCGCGCATCGATGTGCGGTTCTAAAGCATTGTATTCGTAAGGTAAAGGCTGCAGTGTAAAAGGCCCCGGAGTTTGGGCTATTTTTGTGCTTTCTGCAATTGGACTGGCTTGGGATACATTATTTCCTGACGCTTGGCAAGCACCTGCGGTAATAGCTCCAACGGTGGCAGTCAGCAAATACAAGAAATCTCGGCGTTTGAGAGTCATAAAAAGTACCTAAGTAAATTATTAACTGTTTTATCTCAGATTAAAGCAAAAGGGGAGTGAGTTGAGAAAAAAAGTTGTATCGCCCGAATGGATGAGACGGATGGGCGATGGTTGTGAGAGTTTCTCAAGTATAGGCTAATTGTATGCGCGTAACTAACTCACGTGCTCCGGTTCACCAACCCGGTTTCTGTCTCGAAACCGGGTTTTTTTTTGATTATTCTTGGGACAAGCGCTGGATGGCTTCGCCTCCAAAAAGCCGATCGGCTGCTTGAAGAATACCGGGAATTTTTGCAGCGTGGGGACTGTGGGCCAGACAGCGGCGCAAGTCTAATTCATCTAGGCGATGGCCTTCCGCACCGCAAGCTACGGCTTTTTGACCGGGGAACCAGTGGCCCCCATTACCTAAAAGGTTGTAGCGCATCTTGCAATAGTCGATCGTATCGTAAGCCTGCGCCAAATTCCACAGCCACAAAATCACATAAATATTAATACCTCCGGGAGTATTTTCGATAGTTGGTAAACCGACGTGCCAAGTCTTAAACCAATCTTCTCCTAATTTATCAATTGCTGCTTTTTCTAATTTTTCTAATATCGGAGGCAAAATTTCATCTGCTCTATCTAACAATTCTACAGCTTTAAGATGCTCGTTAAAATCTTCAGGTTTGGCTGCGCCCAAACTCAAAGTGTGTACTTGCGGATGCGACAAACAAAACAAATCGTTAAACACCATCGGACTCAGCGGATAGCACAAATCTACCAATTTTTGCGGCGGGCTGTAAAGTTGACCGCCTTTATCGGAAGGACTGATAATAAAAACGCCCATATCGTGACGTTTAGCAGCTTCAATAGCCGGCCAATTAATTTGATTGATGTAGTACCAGTGCAAGTTAAGATAATCAAATTGATTAGTTTCAATTGTTTTGACAATCACATCCGTCGGGCCGTGAGTGGAAAAACCAATAAACCTAACTTTCCCTTCTGCTTGCAACTTTCTGGCCACATCCATGCAGCCGCCCGGACGGATAGACTCCTCTAGCAATTCCCACGTATTAATGCCGTGTAGCGACAGTAAATCGACGTATTCCAGTTGCAAATAAGCTAAGGATTTTTTAAATTCTTCGCGGAACTCTTGGGAGTTGGGTTTAGGACTAACTTTCGTTTGCACTATCAATTTTTCGCGGGGAAAGTTTGGCAAAATTAACCCCAATTGCATCTCGGAAGTGCCGTAACCGCGAGCAGTTTCTATGTGATTGATGCCGCATTCAATCGAGTAGCTAATCGTCGCTTCTAGATTTTGTTGATTGTCTGGGGGAATTTCAGTGGCTGGTACGTCTTGCCATTTGTACTGATATCTCATGCCACCGCAGGAAAAGACGGGCATGGATAATTCTGTGCGACCGAATCTGCGATATTGCATCATCATAATCAAAGTCAAAGCTATAGAAGAAGGAAGTTCGGCAACGAGCAATGTACGGGATGTAACGGATGTAAAGGATAGAAGGAAGAAGGAATATGTAACAATCGCAAGGCTTTCACTGATTAAGAATTTCTTAATAGTCTTGGCGGTTGCTATAGGGTAATAAACCTTATTTTTGGTATTTTTGCGGGTTGTAACTCGCATATTGCCACATTCTCCCGAACAGGCAAGATGCCTGTTCCACAAAGAGTTTATGACCAGCAGCGGGCAAGTTTTGACTATTTAGAAATTTCCCGTACTGCGGGTTTTCCGTCTTGAATTTCGCCGACTAAAACCAAATCTGTACAGTTTACAAACAAACCATTTTCTAACACACCGGGAATGTTATTCAACGTTTTTTCCATTTCCCCCGGGTTGGCAATGTCATCAAATTTGACATCGATTACCATATTACCTTGATCGGTAATTACCGGGCCTGCTTTTTTCACGCCCATGCGGAGTTCGGGTTTGCCGCCCAATTTTTCAATGGCCCGCATCACTGGTGTTAATGCCATCGGTATAACTTCGATGGGCACGCGAAAAGTAGAACCCAATTTATCTACGATTTTGGAACTGTCAACTACTACAATAAACTGAGTTGCGAGGTAATCGACTACTTTTTCGCGGGTGTGGGCTGCGCCGCCACCTTTAATTAAGTTGAGGTGGGGATCTACTTCATCAGCGCCGTCAATAGCCACATCAATTCTGTCAATTTCATCTAGTGTTGTCAGCGGTACTCCGTACTGTTTGGCTAACACTTCTGATTGAAAAGATGTCGGCACTCCTTTGATATCTTTGAGTTCGCCTGATTTTATGCGATCGCCCAATGCTTGAATAGTATAAGCTGTAGTTGACCCGGTGCCGAGTCCGACAATCATACCAGATTTTACGCGATCGGCGGCAGCAAAGCCGACTTGCTGTTTCATCAATTTTACGGGATCTTGTTCTGCGGTCATGTTCGGTACTCCTTAATAGTTTTAAGATTATACCATTTATTATGGATTTATTTAACCGCAGAGAGCGCAGAGAACGCAGAGAGGAAGAAGATGAAGAGAGGGAACTCGCAAATTATTTCAATTGGGAACTTCTCTCTGTTTTCTCTGCGCCCTCTGCGTACTCTGCGGTTAAATAAAAAAATCTAGTTCACAAATCGGTGGATAATTGCCACAATGAAAATCTGATTTCTCGATCTCGAAATTCGTCAATCTGTTTCCATAACCAGATTCCCACTATTTTCAAGCATGAAGGTACACCAAATATACGACAATGATAACCAGCTTTTTTCGACCAACTTTAGCGCCAGTGCCAGGAAACAGAAGGGGTGGAGTACGTCGGTTCCTTACCGCAACCCGAACTCGTCCGGCAACTGAGTTCCGTCGCGGTTTTAGCTTACTCGAATACCTGTTTGGAAACGTCATCTATTGTGGCGATGGAGGCGATGGCTAGCGGTTGCCGGATTGTGACGAGTGCATTGGCAGCTTTGCCGGAAACAACTGCTGGATTTGCCCGTCTAGTTTCCATGTCAGGGGTGGAAAATTTTCATTGATAACTAATTGCAAGCTGGTGGAAAAACCGGATTGGGAGGGATATATAAGGATGTTTTTAGAGGCGGTAGTCGGAGTTTTAAATGAGGGAACGGGTGCGGGGCGCCACGGCTGAAAATCATTTAAGATAGCAGGTAGAATATATAAATCGAGGGTGTATTTTGTCTGTGCGATCCCGAAAGTCGGTAGAATGGCTGAATAGTCTTAGTGTAAAACCAGTAAGAGTGGCAGAGCAAATGATCGGGAATTCTTTAGTAGGTTTAGAGGCAGTGAGAGATTATTTTCAAAAGGGAAATTGGCGGAAAGAGCAAGGTGATCTCGGTGGCGCTATCGAGAATTATCAGAAAGCTTTAGAGTTTAATCCCGAAGATGCGGAAGTTCATAAAAAGTTGGCGGAAGTTTATGTTTTGCAAGGAGAATTTGAAAAGGCGATCGCCTCTTGTAATGTCGCTCTTCAATTTCAACCAACTTTTGCTCCTGCTTACTTGACAATGGGCAATGCTTTGCACAGTCAAAACAAGCTGGAAATGGCTATTCAAGCTTACTTGCAAGCTTTAAAAATTCAGCCGGAATTTGCCGAAGCCAGCGCTAATCTCGGCAGTATGTATTACAAATTAGGGCAATTGGAACAGGCTGCAAATTATTACCAAAAAGCTCTGCTAATTAATCCTCAATTGTGTTCTGTCAATATGATGATGGCGAGCGTTTTGCAGCAGCAAGGAAAGTTAGATGCAGCAATTATTTGCTATCAAAAAGTGCTGGAACAGCAACCTGGAGATGCCAGCGCAGCGGAGAAACTATCGAGTTTGACCGCACAAAAAGAGCGGCAAACTACAAACAGCAAATTTATAGAATTAGAAACAGAATCAGGCGAAGCCCAACCACTATCTGTCAACAAAGATGAAGGCTACGGCTTGCAGCCTTCGAGTATCAATTTGCCGCCAGCGCCAACCGCTGAGACTTTAAATACTCCGTTTACAAACCCCGCCGAACTTTCCGAACAAGTTACCTCGATCGATGTTCCAGATAGCGGACAAGTTGCCAATTTTGAAGAAGTAGAACCGTACAATAAACTCGCAGAACAGTTTTTAGTTCAAGGTAAAATTAAAGAGGCGATCGCAGCTTGTCAGCAAGCGATCAAAATTCGACCGGATTTCATCTACGCTTACGTCACTTTAGGCAATGCCTTGCAAGCAGGAGGCAAAACTGAAGCTGCAATTCGATCGTATTCTCAAGCCCTAGTATTGCAGCCAAATTTTGCGGAAGTGCGCGCCAATATCGGCAGTATGTATTTCAAAATGGGGCGTTTGGAAGAAGCGATCGCCCATTACCAGCAAGCCATCGCCCTGAGTCCCGATTTAGCGGGAGCTCACTGGAACTTAGGGAAAGTATATCACCAACACGGCAACATCGAAGCAGCGATCGCCTGTTTTAAAAGAACATCCGAGCTCAACCCGCAGCTAGTCGGTGCAGACTTCCACTTTAACTTAGGTAATCGACTTTTGGGCCAAGGAAAGCGCGAGGAAGCCATCGAAAGCTACGAAAGAGCGATCGCCATTAAACCGGATTGGGCCGAAGCTTACGGTAACATCGGCAGCGCGCGATCGCAACAAGGCAATCTCGACGCCGCCATCGCTTACTATCAGAAAGCTGTAGCTTTAAAGCCGCATTTAGAAGTTTTGCACTTCAATATAGCCAACTCTTTTTTACAGCAAAACAAGTACGAAGAAGCGATTACTAATTATCAAAACACTCTGAAAATCAAGCCCAACTGGCCGGAAGTTCACGCTAACCTCGGCAGTTGTTTTTCCATGCAGGGGCGGCTGGAAGAAGCTTTAGCCAGCTACCAGCAAGCTTTGGCCTTAAAACCGAATTGGGCAGAGGTTTACTGCCGGATGGGACACATTCAGAAACAAGATAAGCCCTTGGAGGCGATCGCCAATTTTGAAAAGGCGATCCAATGCAACCCCAAATTTAGCGAAGCCTACCAACAACTGTGCGACTTGCTAAGCCATTCCACCAACCTCGCCGGAGCCCGCAACGTAGCCGACAAATACTGCGAAAACTGCGGCGAAAATGCCCCAGTCATGTCCGCTACAGCCTACGTCTTTTCCTACCTGCAATCAGGTGTCAGCAAACAGGCAATTCAAAAACTCGAAGAAATCGAAAAACTATGCTACGAAAAGGTCGAAACCTTTAGCGTAATTGAACTAAAACTGCTCTACGAAATCTTCCTGTTTGCAGTTTCTCACCTGCGAGACAACCGCGAAAAAAATGCCAGTTTCTACAGACTCATTGCCAAAGAATACTACCAAAAAGCCGTTCCTAAGCGCCAGGATATTAACAGGATAAACTTAGGAAAGTACCAAACAAAAGAACAGCGTCCTTTAAAAATCGGCTTCCTTTCCAAACACTTTCGCCGCCACTCAGTAGGCTGGTGCAGCGAAGCTTTAATTCGCGAATTAAGCCGCATCACCCCCCACGTTCACCTTTACGTCACCGGGAAACTCCACCGAGATGAAGTTACGCAGCGGTTTGAAGACATGGCAGGCAAGTTTTACTGGCCTAAAAAATATCCAAACGGCTTTGCTGATGGCGGTGAAATCTTCGCCGAAGTAGCCCAAGACAACTTGGATGTTTTGATAGACTTAGACTCGATGACAGTGCCAACAAATGTGGAAGTGCTGTATCAATATCCTGCGGGTATTTGCGTTTCTTGGTTGGGATTTGACGCACCCTACATTTCAGATAATCACTACTTTCTGTGCGACGAACACACTCACCCCCCTGGTGTTGAAAAAAATTACTTAGAACAGTTAGTAAGATTGCCTGCAGGTTCGGTAGCAATTGGCGCACTGCAAAGCATTCCTGTGAATCGAGATGCCATTAGAAACGCTCTCGGAATTGGCTTGGATCAAATGACTTATCTGTGCGTTTCGCCAGGGAGAAAAACCAATCCCGAAATGGTACGAGCTCAAGTTCAAATCCTTAAGGAAGTACCAGAGAGTTTGTTAATTCGCAAAGGTCAAGGCGACCCGGATGTTATTCACAGCACTTACCGCCAAGAATGCGAAATTCAGGGAGTAGATTTTGCTCGGATTAAGTTTATAGGGCAAACCAGAAGCGAAGAAGAACACCGCGCTATTTATTATGTAGCCGACGTGCTTTTAGATTCCTATCCTTACAACGGCGGGACTCACAATTTAGAGGCTCTGTGGGCAAATTTGCCAGTGGTAACTCGCTCCGGCGACCAATATCTTTCGCGCATGGGTTACGCTTTTCTCAAAAGTGCAAATCTTGATGTTGGTGCGGCGTGGAGTTGGGAGGAATACACGCAGTGGGGAGTTAAGTTTGGCCGCGATGCTGGTTTAAGAAATGCGGTGAAAGAACATTTAGTAAAATCTAAACAGCCAGAACATCTCGCACCTTTGTGGAATCCTAAAAAGTTGGCTGAGGATATGTATGAGGTGTTTCAAAAACTGTTAGCTAAATAGACTGGGAATGTGAATTTCTTTCTTTCTTTCTCTCTTCTCGAACTCTGTGTCATCTGCGCCCTCTGCGGTTCAAAAAAAAGAGATATCGGGTAGAGAAAAGTGATTTCTGGATATTTTTACCCAACGCCCAGTAAAGTTTTGTAAAAAAATCAGTGAAAATGCGTAAAAATTCCGCGCAGAGCCTGATAGATAAATAGCTGATTCATAGTACCGCGATCGCACTAACTTTATGCCAGTTAGGGCGATCGCTTTTTTAGGATCGCGAATTAAATAACTTATAATTTTAATTGTTATTGTGGGATGGGCCTGAAAGCCCGTCCTTAAAAGACGGGCTTTCAGGCCCATCCCACTTTCAAGAGTGGAAGTTATTTAATTCTCATTCCTAATCGGGAGGCGAACCCTAGTTTTAAGTTGATAACGGATGAGAATATATTACCTGTATATCGAGATAAACTTTGGCGGCGCCAATCAAATTTAGCTGTAGTAATGCTTGAAAACAAACTATATACACAGTTATTTGCGAGTTTTAGCAAAACTTAATAGCTGGAATTTAAATGGTTTTTATCTGAGGTTGATAGTCAAAAAAATATTTTTGTGCCGCTCTGTTTGGGGCGGTTTTTTTATGGTAAATTTAGGCAAGCTGCAAACAAGGAGAATAGTTATATGTCTGTTCAGCTTCAAAAACGGTTATTTACAGTAAAAGAATATCATTTGATGAGTGAGGTTGGTATTCTCTCCGAGGGCGATCGGGTAGAACTTATAGAAGGAGAGATTGTTAAAATGGCTGCAATTGGTACTCGTCACGCAAGTTCGGTTAAGCGTCTGATCGCTGTGTTCTCGGATTTGGAGAGAAGACGTGCGATTATAGGCGCCCAAGACCCTATCCAGTTGACGGAGCGCACTGAACCTCAACCGGATGTTGTATTGCTGCAACCTCGCGCTGACTACTACGCCACAGCCCATCCCGTACCGTCTGAAGTTTTGCTGTTAGTTGAGGTTTCAGATAGTACGGTTGATTATGACAGAGATGTGAAAGTATCGATTTACGCGCGATCGCTCATTCAGGAAGTTTGGCTGGTAGATTTAGTTGAAAATTGTTTGGAAGTTTACCGTCAGCCCGGCCCGAACGGTTATAGTTTAATGCTCAAGTTTTGGCGCGGTCAACAAGTTGCGCCGCTGGCTTTTCCCGATTTAGAAGTGAGCGTTGATTTTATATTGGGTTAAGAGAATTTTTTTATTAATTTTTCCTAATTTAGGGAGCGATTTGAATCCGCCAAATTTCGATTCTTCCTTCTTCCTTATACTATAATAAGTTTAATTCCTCAAATCAGCGCAAGTGTTATGACTATTGCCAAATCATTTGAATTGGAAGTCACCCATCTCCCAGACCACACTGAATTACCAGAGTCGGACGGTACTTTTGTGAAAAACTTTCAAGAACTTCCTCAAAGCATTATTCTCACTGATTCACTCCGACCAATATTGCAACGACTTCATCCTGACGGACGCTACCGCATAGGCCAAGATTGCGGGATTTATTGGCGTTTAACTGACCCTCTCGAACGCGGTGCCGAAGCGCCCGATTGGTTTTATGTGCCGAATGTTCCCCCACTATTAAATGGTGAGGTGCGACGTTCTTATGTATTGTGGAAAGAATACGTTGCACCGCTGATTGTTTTGGAATTTGTGTCGGGGAACGGTGCAGAAGAACGAGACAGAACGCCGCCGCCCGAACCAGGTCAAGCCGAAGAAAAAAAGGTGGGCAAATTTTGGGTTTACGAACAGGCGATTCGCGTGCCTTACTACGGCATTTATGAAGTGAAAAAAGCGGCTGTAGAAATGTATCATTTAGAAGACAATCGCTATCAGCGCATGAGTGTAAATGAGCGCGGTCGCTATCCGATTCCTCAGCTTGGAGTTGAATTGGGCATTTGGCAAGGTGAATATGATGAGATGAATTTACCTTGGTTGCGTTGGTGGGATAGTGAAGGGAATTTGCTGTTAATTGGAGAGGAACGTGCCAGAGAAGAACGCCTGCGGGCGGAACGAGAACACCTTCGCGCTGGAGAAGAACGCCTTCGCGCCGAGGAAGAAAAACAACGCGCCGATCGCCTAGCAGCAAAATTGCGCGAAATGGGGATTAATCCTGATGAGGTGTGATTGTTTTTAGGTTGTTAAATGGGGTGCGATTCCCTTCGGGATAGCTTCGCTGGCGTGTACTTTTTAAACAGCAAAAATATCAGAAGCCCTAAAAGGGATCTCGCACTTTCGATCTCTTCACCCCATTGTTTATATTAAGATTTCCTTAATTGCTTTCATTTGGTACAGACATCAGTGCTACTATTAACAACTTAGCTAGGGGTGCCCGAATATCCGGGCTGAGAAAACACCCTTAGAACCTGAGTCTGGGTAATACCAGCGGAGGGAAGCTGTTTATCAAGGAAATTAAATATGCGTACCGAATGGATCGCTAAGCGTAGCGGGCAGAGCAATGTATCTCAAATGCACTACGCCCGCCAAGGTGTAATTACTGAGGAAATGCACTTTGTTGCTAAGCGAGAGAATCTCCCGGCAGAACTGATCCGCGCCGAAGTAGCGCGGGGACGGATGATTATTCCCGCTAACATCAATCACCCGAATTTGGAACCGATGGCGATCGGCATTGCATCTAAATGCAAAGTCAATGCTAATATCGGTGCATCTCCAAACTCTTCCAATATGGAAGAAGAAGTTGACAAGCTTAAACTAGCAGTGAAATACGGCGCTGATACCGTGATGGACTTGTCCACCGGGGGCGGCAATTTGGATGAAATCCGCACTACGATTATCAAAGCTTCACCGGTGCCGATTGGTACAGTACCAATTTACCAAGCTCTAGAAAGCGTTCACGGTAATATGGAAAGCCTGACGGCGAATGACTTTCTTCACATCATTGACAAACACGCTCAACAAGGTGTTGATTACCAAACAATTCACGCCGGAATTCTCATCGAACATTTGCCGCTGGTGAGGAACAGAATTACTGGCATTGTCTCTCGCGGCGGCGGTATTTTGGCGCGGTGGATGCTGCACCACCACAAACAAAATCCCCTCTACACTCACTTTAACGACATCATTGAAATATTCAAAAAATACGATGTTTCGTTTAGTTTGGGAGATTCTCTGCGCCCCGGTTGCACTCACGATGCTTCCGACGAAGCTCAATTAGCCGAACTCAAGACTTTGGGTAAATTAACTCGCAAAGCTTGGGAACATGACGTGCAGGTAATGGTGGAAGGGCCCGGCCACGTGCCGATGGATCAAATTGAGTTTAATGTCAAGAAACAAATGGAGGAATGTTCGGAAGCACCCTTCTATGTTTTGGGGCCGTTGGTGACAGATATTGCGCCTGGGTACGACCACATTACCTCAGCAATTGGGGCGGCGATGGCCGGTTGGTACGGTACTGCAATGCTGTGTTACGTGACGCCGAAGGAACACTTAGGATTGCCGAATGCTGAGGATGTCCGAAACGGGTTAATTGCTTACAAAATTGCAGCGCACGCGGCGGATATTGCGCGGAGGCGGCCGGGCGCGCGCGATCGCGATGATGAACTCTCGAAAGCGCGTTACAATTTCGATTGGAACCGTCAATTTGAGCTGTCATTAGATCCAGAACGCGCCAAGGAATATCACGACGAAACTTTGCCGGCGGATATCTACAAAACTGCTGAATTCTGTTCGATGTGCGGCCCTAAGTTCTGTCCCATGCAGACTAAGGTTGATGCCGATGCTTTGACAGAATTAGAGAAGTTTTTGGCTAAGGAACCTGTAGCCCAAAGCTAATTGGATTAATTCGTAGGGTGCTGATGGCGCACTTTACTTAAGCCTCAAGCTGTTTCGTTTGTTGTGGGGCGGGCATCCTGCCCGCTCAAAAGTAAGGTGCTGATGGCGCAGCTTACTTAAGGTTATATTAAAAGCAGTTTCCGAAAAGGAGAATTGCGATCTTCCGTTGCAGGTACTTTTTTGTTACCAAGGAATCTAGGATTTTATCGAGATTGGGATGAGCAAAAAAAGTAGCTATTTGCTCTTTAGTTAATACCTTGCCATGTGGGTTCTGTCTAAAATATTTATTTCACCTTGTTAATATAACACTCTTCATCAACTCAATTTCGTCTCAACAGAACTCGCCTCGCAAACCCTGTTCGCAAGAATGAAGAGAATTGCCACAGCGATCGTCAATTAGCCGCCTACCCTGTACTGGTAAACTAACTGAGCGTCGGGATTGATTTCGCTGCTTAAGAGGCATTTCGTTTCCAGATTCAAGGAACCAGCGGCGGATTCAAGCGCTAATCTCATGCCGCCTATTCCTGAGAATAAGTCAATAAAACGGATTTTTTTCAGTGCCATTAAGCCTGCGGTAAAAACTCATATTTTGTACGATTTTTCAATCGAGGCAGAGCCTCTAGATATTCATTACCAGGCAGAGCCTCGTAACGATAAAATGTCAATTGGTAAGGTGGGTTAACGCAGCGCCAGCCTAATGTAATATTTGAGCGAAGTAAAAGATTTACCGGGATATGTTAGCTCCCGCTGTATCTTTGCACGTTGAAAGAATGCGGCGATCGTTTGAGCTAATTGTGCGGATAGAATGCAGATTTGTTAACTGAGTATTGACTTCAATTGTTTGAAATTTTCCGGCTGAGATTGCCTTCCCGTACAATGTATTTCCCTCAATTTTACCAGTGAAGCACGCAAAGTCCGATCGCGGCGCGTAGATTGCACCAACGACGCGATCGTCCTGGCGTTGAAACACGATATAGTTTTGAAGAACTTGGTTGGGCTGTGGCGAATCTCCGTACAGATAAATACCATCTGGCAAAGCAGCAACATTAGTCTTAGATGGATTTTGTTGTGCTTGAATCGGTTGTTGCTGAATGCCAACACCAATTAGTGTCAGAGGACAAATAAAGGCTGTTGCCAGTAGTTTCCATTTCCTTTTAATAGATGCAGGTAAAATCATTACTGCTTCTCCTTGCGCGTCACCTAACATATTAAAACAGTCTTCTCTAGTTAAAATCTCACTCAGGTTATAATTTCGCTCTGCTCAAATCTGCCGATTGGTAGAGACTCTCAACCTGAAAGCTTGCGCTTGTTTAGCACCGAAAACTTTATTTTCCCTTGCGATCCAAGTACCTGAGCTGATTTTGATAAAATTAGAGCAGACATAGTTTCTAATCCCACCCAATAAAACACCGATCTAAGGTTGATGCCGATGCTTTGACCAAGAATTTCAAAGGTGGTACCCGCCACGTGATTTCTCCGTGAAATCAATCCAAAATCTAAAATCTAAAATCCTCAAGCCCCCGCATTTATCGATGGGGTGTAAGGATTCAGGTCTAAAAACTTGCGACTCCAACGCTTGTTTGGCAAGGGCTTTAGGGGAAAATAAGGGTTTTTGGCTTTCGTGGTTGATTGTCAATAAAGGACGAAAAGCTGTCATTTTTTGTCATTTATTGAGAATAGAGATTTATTTAGCATCAAGCTCCCGATCTAAAGTCTTTGCCTAGCAAGGAGTTCAGTGACCTGAATCCTTACGGTGGGGTCAATGCTAAAATCTAAAATCTAAAATCTAAAATCTAAAATCGATTGACGGAATTAGAGAAGTTTTTGGCTGAGAAACCTGTAGCGCAAAGCTAGTTGCTAGGGTGGGCGGAAACACTCCGCCAACCCTTCCCAATTCACCAGGCGCTAACTTTTTGTTTGGTAGAACACAAAACATTTTGGATAACTTCTAGAGCAACAGCTTTAACTACATTAATACTTACACTATTACCCAGTTGATGATAAGCTTTTTCATCATTAGGATGCAGAATAAAACTATCGGAAAAACCTTGTAACCGCGCCGCCTCGCGGGGAGTAATCCTGCGGACTCGGTTATGATAATAAACTCCTAATCTATTAGCATCACTGGCAACAATTGTTACAGAAATTTTCTGCAAATCGAGAAATTTATAGACTTCAAAGGAAAAGTTACCGGATACAGGTTTGTATTGATTTTTGTTCCGTTGCAGGTACTTTTTTGTTACCAAGGAATCCAGCATTTCATCGAGATTGGGATGAGGAAAAAAAGTAGCTATTTGCTCTTTAGTTAAGAGCTTGCCATCTCGGTCTGTTCCAAATTCTTTATTGCGCCTTTTCAAGATAAAAAGATTCATTAATTCAATTTCTTCTAAACTGCACTCGCCTCGCAAACCCAGTTCCCAAGAATGAATCGAATTGCCACCGCGATAGTCAATTAGCCGCCTACCGTGCAGTCGGCTGAAATCATTGTTAACTATTTGTTTTAAGGCATTAACAAATTCTGGCGAACAATCATATTTGGGATCGGGATTGTCTTCCAAAATATCTGCAACGGTGACAGGTTGACTTAACGGGGAAAAGAACGATAGCTGTTGATGACTAGACGAATGCGAATTTTTTGGGCCTAAGTCGGAAATTAACCCAAATTGGGGCGAAGCATTTAAAATTCCTACTAGGTAAACTCGGACGCGGTTCTGAGGTAAACTAAAGTTAGAGCTGTTGAGCAAAAAATAATCGAAGCTGTAACCTCGGCTTTTGATTTCGCCCTTAATAGTTTCGAGGGTTCTGCCGCCGTCGTGGCTGACAAGCCCCCGCACGTTCTCGAAAATAAATGCTTGAGGTTTAAAGGTATCAATTAACCTGGCAATCTCAAAAAATAGGGTGCCTCTGGTGTCTCCAAAGCCTTCTTTTTTGCCAGCATAGGAGAAAGACTGACAAGGAAATCCCGCTAGTAAGATATCATGTTCTGGTAGTTGGTCAATTAGTCGGATGTCGCCTAAAGGTGTGTCGGCAAAGTTTTTCTGGTAAACTAATTGAGCGTCGGGATTGATTTCGCTGCTTAATACGCATTTTGTTTGCAGATTCAAGGAACGAGCGGCGGATTCAAACGCTAATCTCATGCCGCCTATTCCTGAGAATAAGTCAATAAAACGGAGGGTTTTCATAGCATTAAACTGGCTGGTTAAGATTGATATCTTGCACCATTTTTAACATGAGGCAGAGCGAAAGCATCTGCGTTACCAGGTAGAACCTGGTAACGAGGGGAATCGCACTTTTCCCTATTTCTTGCTACTAATCCATTCCTTAAGATCCGCGATCGTAAAAATGGCTTGAAAATCCAATCCCGCCTCGCGATATAATTCCCCTCCACCTTGCTCTCTGTCAATCAGCGACAACACGCGATCGACTTTATAACCAGCAGCCCGCAACCGTTCCACCGCCTGCATCGCCGACTTGCCCGTCGTCACCACATCCTCCAAAACCGCCACATTCGTGCCCTCTGGCAACAGTGGGCCCTCAATGTACGCCATTGTCCCGTGTCCCTTCGTCTCCTTTCTGACAATTAAAGCTGGTATAGGTCGATCGCCCAAAGCCGAAACCACACTCACAGCAGTTACAATCGGGTCAGCACCCAAAGTCA
Source organism: Microcoleus sp. M2_D5 (assembly GCF_036701935.1). Taxonomy (NCBI): domain Bacteria; kingdom Bacillati; phylum Cyanobacteriota; class Cyanophyceae; order Oscillatoriales; family Microcoleaceae; genus Microcoleus; species Microcoleus sp. M2_D5. The sequence continues at coordinate 68,193 of NZ_JAUBRP010000008.1, forward strand.
AACCGCCCACCGCTTCCACCTCCGACGACAGCATCGACAACAGCAAACGTCCCGTTGCCAATGCACCTTCAGCGTGCAGCGTCACCGGTTTGCAGTTAATGTAATAAGAACTTTTCTGCCCCGAAGACAGCACAAAATCGCCTTCGCGATAGGCCTCCTCGCACAGCAAATCTAGAAGTCGATCGCGCAACACCTTTAAATCCGCAGCATCCATAACTCACACCGTGTAAAAAACACAAATAATCCGCCGATAATCAGTTTATAGTGGAATCGGAATTAATTAAGGAGGCTGAAATATTATGAGTCAAAAGTTAAAAAGCCTGAGCGGCGCGTTGATTCTCGCTGTCGCCTCTGCCGCACTGGCATCCGTCAAACCAGCTCAAGCACAAACAGCTCGATTTCACCCAATTGCCGACGACTTCAACCGACAATTCTTTGAAGCTTCAGGAGACTTTTACCACAACGTCAGCTTGCAAGGTTACTTGGGCGACTATTTAGGCATCGGTTCCCCCAGCGGCGTCGTTGCCTTTCCCGAAAAAGAAATCGAGCGGGATTCGAGTCGCGTCAACGGATTCTACCGCCGAGTAATGCAGCGGCAAGTTTCCAGCGATCCAATTCTCCGTGTCCCAGATGCCGTCAATCCCTTCGATGCCTCAATCATGGCACTGCCTGCAGCTTGCCAGCTAGGACCTCAACCAAGCGGCTGTTTCCCCACTCCCGGCGGACTCCAAGATCAGTTTACACTTCCAACACAGCAGCAAAATTCACCGAGCGATCCAGGGCCCGTTAGAGGACTTTATCAAGTATCGCCGAGTGGCCAAAATTAATCGATCGACAGTTGCGAGTTTTGAGCCGAGGCAGGTTTACTCTCATCTCGGCTTTGTATTTTAGGAATGAGAATTAAATAACTTTCACTCTTGAAAGTGGGATGGGCTCTTATAGCCCGTCCACTCATGACGGGCTATAAGAGCCCATTCCACAATAACAATTAAAATTGTAAGTTATTTAATTCGCGATCCTTAGAGAAAACCTCAACCCGCCCCAAAAGCTCATCTTTTGGCAATCTTTTCGGTAAACGCGCAACTGGCTTTTTTTTCACAATCGCGGTTATTTTAGAGGAATAAATATTATCCAATATTTATCAAACAATGCTGCCGTCAGGCATGATTGTTCCTTTCAAAATAGCTTGGCTCAGATTAGCTCCCGCCAACTTCGCTCCCCTGAGATTTGCCCCGGTCAAATTCGCCCCTCTCAAATCAGCTTTGCCGAGGTTTGCCCACCGGAAATCTGCCGCGCTCAACTCTGCAAAACAGAGATTGGCCCGGAAAAGATATGCTGCTGTGAAGTGAGCTTCACCGAGGTTAGCTTTAGAGAAATTAGCTGCATAGCAATGTGCTTCAATGAATTCGGCTTGAGGGAGACTTGCTTGACTGAGATTAGCACAGTTGAAGTTTGCGCCCATTGCATTAACTCGAAACATCACCGCACCGATTAAATTCGCCTCTCCAAAATCGGTTTGTTGGAGATTCGCACCGCTAATGTCCGCCCCAATTAAATTAGCACCGCTCAAATCAGATCCTCTGAAGTCAGCCGCTTGGAGGTTGGTTCCAGTTAAATTAGCTTTAATTAAATTAGTTTCGAGCAGTTGCGCTCCGGCAAGATTTGCTAAACTGAGGTTGGATTCGGCGAGGTTTGCCGCAATTAATTTAGCCTTAAACAAATCTGTTTTAAAAAGGTTCGAGCGCCAAAGATACGCACCTCTGAGATTTGCTTCCGCGAGGTTAGCTTCGCTGATATCCGGTTCTATATTTGGGTTGAGACTTCTCCATTCAATCCAAGTGACTGCACCTTTTTTTAACAGAGCTAAATGCTGTGTATTTGCCATAATTGCGTCTCCTTTAACGGCTATTCCTTGCGACCAACAATTGCTGGATTTTCTCGACCCGTCACGTTTTCCACCGCCGCAATTGCTGCCTGGGAACCTGCTATAATATCTCGTTCTGCGCCGCCGAGGTAAAGCCGTCCGAAACTGCCTACAGCCTGAACCTCTAAGATGTTAATAGATGCGCCTTTTTCTGCTTCATTAGCCGCCAGGGCTGCATAGGCCGCCGGTTCTACTTCTAAGACGTAAAGCGTTTGTCCCGCCAGCAGCAACTGTCCGCGGCGGGTGCGGTTGATTAATTGTGTTTGGTGGGGGTCAATGTTGCGAATAATTTGACTGGAAATCACTCGCGGTTTGATACCTTCTTCTCTGCGGAGTCCGATGAATTCTAGAATTGCTTTGCCTGCGGCCCGCGTTTCCCCCTGCTGACTCGAGTGTACTTCCAGAAGGCCGTACAAGCGTTCGACTATCTGCACTCCCGGCCGCACGGAGGCAGATTTGAGGGCGACATCGGTAATTCGGTTAATTTCGATACCGGGCGAGATTTCTATCCACAGCGACGCATCCCCCGGCAGCGGCAAGAATCCGGCGGCGACTGTGCCGATGTATGCTGCGTGCTGTGGCTGCAAGTTGTCTAGAAATACGTAGCTGCGTAGCTCTATACCCAAAAGTTTCTATCTCCGTCGATCGAGTTCCAACACTTGTCTGTGCAATATCTGAGTTTACCTTTTTTTGTGAACAACACCTTGTCTGTATGATTGTTGAGTGTTGACTGTTTGAACAATACCGATGCAACCGGAAACGATATGAGACACCACCCAGAGTGCCGGAGTGCGTTTGCTAGCCATGTTTAATTTCGATCGCCTGCTAAAAATTTCATATCAATCTGTAGTTATAGGTGGAACTTAGCAATGTTTACCGCTAGAGATGGATTTAACTTTAAAAGCCAATCGATATAGTTTTGATAGTTAAAGATTTTAGCCAACAGAGAGCATTTGAGTTATGAAACGTTCTGATTTATCCAAAGCAATCGGTGCAGGTATTATAGCTGCTGGGTTAGCCATAGCACCAGCTCACCTGCCTGCTTCAGCTCAGACAGATACAACTGGCGGTACTAACAACACTACAACTACCACCACTCCTCGCTCCGATGTCTACAATGCTGAGAACGATCGCGATTTTGATTGGGGATGGTTGGGATTGTTAGGTTTGTCTGGTTTGTTGGGCTTGATTCCCCGCAAACGCGAAGAAAATGTCCGCTATACAACTACAACGAGCGATCGCGATCCAGCAGTTCGCACCGACTACCGCTAAGAATCGAGTCTTAGGGTTGTGGGCATGATGCAGGGACGGGATGTTTTAACCTGTCCGACCAGCACAAATAATCATCAAAAAACCTCCATCTGTGAGGTTTTTTTATTGGATACGATCCGCGATCGAACGACAATAAAATAGGTTAAATCTGAGATATTTCACCATTGTCAATCAGATTTTTATGAACAGGCTTTCGGGCCTGTGAAGCGAGAAAATTCACTTTTTGTGGAACAGGCCCGAAAGCCTGTTCCTGACAATGGTGCAATATCTCAGATATAAGCGGAATTGAGATTATTAACTTCTTCCTATCTTCTTCCCTTCTTTCTTTGCATTCTTTGCGTCTTCGCGGTTCATTAAATAAAGACTTTTCCGACACAAAAACATTTTAAATAATGTTTTTCCCCGATCGCTCGAGTACCTCCCCAATCGCCTGCACCAAATTGTCGGGGTCTAAAGGCTTAGCAATGTGGCGCCAGAACCCCGCAGCCAGGGCCTGCTGATAGTTAATTTCTCCAGCATAAGCCGTAAGGGCGATCGCCGGAATCCGTCCCCCTTTGTCGGGTGGCAGAGCCCGAACCTGTCGCATCAACATATAACCGTCGGTATCGGGCATTCCAATATCGCTCAACAGCAAATCCGGCACAGACTCAGTTAAAACTGCCAAGGCATCGGCGGCGTTAGCAACTGCTGTAACACTTGCCCCACACTCCTCAAGCAGAAAAACCACTAAATCTAGCGCATCGGCCTCATCATCCACCGCTAACACCTTGACACCGCTCAAATTGAAGGATCGATCCGGCGACGCAGTTCCCGCAGGACTTGTCTGAGATTGGAGCGGCATCAGAGGTATCCTGACAGTCAAGGTTGCACCTTGTCCTTCGCCGGGACTGTCAGATTTCACTGTACCGCCGTGGAGTTCGACGAGATGGCGGACGATCGCCAATCCTAAACCCAATCCGCCAAACTTGCGCGTCATGGTGCTGTCAGCTTGGCGGAAGTAGTCGAATACATAGGGCAGAAAATCTGGTTCGATACCTTTTCCCGTATCAGTTACAGTAATTTGGGCCTTAGTGTCAACCCGATCGAGAACGACTTCAATTTTGCCCGACGGCGGGGTGAACTTGACGGCATTTGACAGCAAATTCCAGACTACCTGCTGAAGTCTGCCCGCATCGCCCAACACCGGGCCCAGATCCGGTGCAAATTGAGTGGTGATTTGAATCGACTTGACTTGGGCCGCCAGACGCACCGTTTCAATAGCAGCGCCGATGACCTCGGCTAAATCCACAGGTGCAATATTCAAGCTAACCTTGCCTTGCAGAATCCCCGACACGTCGAGCAAATCTTCGATAAGCTGGGTTTGCAGTTTGGCGTTGCGCTCGATCGTCTCTAAGGCATAACGCTGCTTTTGGGGTGTCAGAAGATTCGATTGCAGCAGCTTCGCCCAGCCCATAATCGGGTTTAAGGGAGTCCGCAATTCGTGGGACAAAACAGCCAAAAATTCGTCTTTGACGCGGTTAGCCTGTTCTGCCTCTTCCCGCGCTGCCTTTTCCCGTGCTAGAAGGCTTTCCCGTTCTGCTTCTGCAACTTTGCGATCGGTAATATCGGTGTTAGTGCCACACCAGCGCAGCACCTGGCCTTGCTCGTCGCGAATCGGCACGGCGCGGGAGAGAAACCAGCGGTACGATCCGTCTTTGCCCCGTAAGGGGAAAGTATCTTCCCAGAGTTCGCCTGTTTCAATGCAGCGCCTAAATTTTTCCACAACGCCATCGAGGTGTTCCGGGTGGTGCACCTTTTGCCAGCCCCAGCCTAGCATTTCTTCTAGGGTGGTGCCTGTGTAGTCAAACCAGCGTTTGTTATACCAGAAAATCCCCCCAGCAGCATCTGTCATCCAAGCCAACTGAGCGATGTTGTCAGCTAGAGCGCGGAACCGAGCCTCGCTTTCGTGCAGCTCATGCAGAGCTCGCGCGTGCAGGATCACCGTCCAGAGGCGAGCCACCACTTCTTGCATCAGCCAAACTTCATCGGGCCGCCAGTGCCGCACCACCCTTGATGTCACCAGCAAAAGAGCCACCCAGCGCCCTTCCTGAAGGCAGGGAACATCGACCAAAGCGCGAATACAAACGGCACCGTAGTTATCGAATAAATGCGCTGTATGGGGGTAAGTAGCGATATCTGAGATGACAAGGGTTTGACCTGCCATAGACAGAGCTTTCAGTTCTGGCGTCTTAAAGTCTGAGATTTGATAGGTGCCGGCGGCGCTGGCAATGTCGGACTGGTGCCAGTCTTGGTGGACAATTGCCCGATCGGCTTCTAAATCGATTTCGTGCCAGATGCAGCGATCGACCTTTAAATATTCTCCCAGACTTTTCATGGCTTCCCACAACATTTCTGTGGGGTTGAAGCGCTGTCGCAAGCGGGCTTCGAGATCGGAGAGAAACTGCTCGTTAAGTTGGGCTTGTTTGCGATCGTGAATATCAGTATTCGTACCGATCCACTCGACAATCTGGCCTCCTGCGTCGCGAATTGGCACCGCGCGGGACAAATGCCAGCGTTCCATTTGGTCTGCTGCCCGCCGGAGGCGCAGCTCAACTTGATAAACTTCTCCGCTGATTAGACATTCTTCCCAGCGGGCCCAAGATTCTGCCAAATCCGAGGGCGGGACTAGGTATTGCCAATTGCTTTGAGCGGCTTCCTCGTAAGACATTCCCAGATATTCCAACCATTGTTGTTGATTGGTAAAGCGAATTTCCCCGCCGGAACTTACGTTCCAAAGCAGGTGGGGCAGCGACTCAGCGAGGAAGCGAAAGCGGCGGTCGCTTTCTGCTAAGCTTTCTTCTGCTCGTTTGCGATCGTCAATATCAATGCCGATACCAGCCCATTGCACCACCTTTCCCTTCCTGTCTTTGACGGGTACAAGTCGCGCTAGATGCCAGCGGTAATTACCATCAAACCTGCGTACCCGACACTCGAATTCGTAGGCTTCCCCGGCTGCAATCGCAGGAGTGCGCGTGGCGACAACTGCTGGCAGATCATCAGGATGAAATAATTGCAGCACCGGCGCAGGCATCGGCAATTCTGGCCTCATGCCCGTATAGGTTTTCCAGTGTTGGTTGCAAAACTCTAACCTGCCGTCGGCGGTGTTGATCCACATTAATTCCGGGACGCCATCGGCGAGGGTGCGGTAGAGATTTTCGCTGTGCCGCAGTGCTTCTTCTATTTGCCGGCGCTCGGTTTTGTCCTGCATAATTTTCAGGAAACCTTGCACCTCGCCTGCTGCGTCGCGCAGGGGCATCACCAGCCCGCTGCCCCAAAAGCGGCTGCCGTCTTTGCGGAGGTGCCAGCGCTCGTTTTCTCCTTTTCCTTGAGTCAGGGCGCTGTGCATTTCTGCTTCCGGCATCCGGGCTGCTGAGTCTTCTGGGGTGAAGATGATGCGTCCGTGCTGCCCGACGATTTGGGCTTCGGAATAGCCCAGCAATCTCTGGGCCCCTGCGTTCCAACTGGTAATGTGTCCGTCGGTGTCAATGGTGAAGATGGCGTAGTCTTTGGCGCTGTCGAGAATCAACTGCAGGTGGGTTTCACGATCGCACAGTGCTGCTTCTGCTTGTTTACGCTGGGTAATGTTGCTGGTGAAGCCGACTATTTTGGTCGCTTCACCTTGCTGGTTGCGGATCGAACAGCCGCGCTCCCAAACATCGATCCAGCGCCCGTCTTCGTGCCGGACTCGGTACTCGATTTCATAGCGATCGGGAATATTCAAGATTGATTGCCCCCCGGCTTGGATGCGTGCCAAATCGACCGGATGGATGCGTTCTCTCCACCACTCTGGTGTTGCAGGTGCATCCTCTGGGTAGACACCGACGATCGAGCACAGTCCCTGGGAACGGTAAACTGAGTTTGCTGCCAAATCCCACTCAAACACCATGCCGTCGATCGCCCTTGTAGCTAATTGGAAACGGTTGTAGCTTTCTTGCAAGGCGAGTTCTGCCATTTTGCGAGCGGTAATTTCCTGTACCACGATATGAATCCCCACAATCTCTGGGCCCCTGTCTCTGAGCGGCCACCAATTCTGGAGCCAAGTGCGAACAACTGTGGGTTGATCCCTAGTTGCACCGGTGAGTTCATAATTCCGGATCGGTTCTCCGGTGTCTAGAAGGTGTCCCAACAAAGGTTCGGCTGTGTCTGCCCAGTCGGGGACAATTTCGCGCAGGGTATGGCCGATGTGCCTTTCTACTGCCAAGCCGTTCATTTGGGCAAACCGCTGGTTGATCCGCACGAACCGCAAATCTGTGTCTAAAACGGCTAAACCCACGGGAGTTGTTTGGTAGAGCGACTCTATCTCTACAAGTTGACGCCGCACGGTTTGTTCGCTTTCTTGTAGGGCGAGTTCGGCTTTTTTGCGATCGGTAGCATCAAATAATACTCCGATAAACCGCACTGCTTCGCCTGCTGCGTCGTAGAGATAGCGCCCGAACGCGCTCAACCAGCGGATTTCTCCGTTGTCGGCGCGGATGATCCGGTATTCGGGGGAGTAGAGCGATCGGGTTTGCCGAGCTGTTTTGGCTGCTTGCATGACTTGCTTGAAGTCGTCTGGATGCACGCAGTTTTCCCACACAACCGCGCTTGCTTCCCCGCCTGGTACCGGTTGGCAGCCCAAAATGCTGAAATGGGTCGCCGACCAAATTACTCGATTTGTTCGCACGTCTAAATCCCAGGTTGCCATGCCTGAGCCTTCGATGGCGATGCTCAAACGTTCTTCGCTTTGTTTTAAGGCAATTTCTGTTTGTTTACGCTCGCTGATATCTGTGAGGGAACCCACGGCGCGCACGGGATTGCCTGACTCGTCCCAAATTGCTCGCCCTCTGGCTAAAACCCATTTGTAGCGCCCGTCCCCACAACGGATGCGGTACTCGCAGCAGTAATGTGAGGTTTCTCGATGCAAGTGCTGCTGCCAATTGCTTTGCACGATCTCCACATCATCGGGATGAACGTAGCTCAAATATTGGCTAAAGTTTTTGACATCTTCGGGCCCACGTTCCAAAATCTCTAAAAAGCGATCGCTCACTACAGAGCAATTTGTTTGCAGGTTGCGATCCCAAATCCCGTCGTTGTTGCCGGCACAGGCTAGCTGCCAGCGTTCTTGGCTTTCTCGCAAAGCTTCTTTGGTTTGATTGGCGCGATCGATTTGTATGGCGGCAACGGCAAAGTCTGCTAGGGCGATCGCGATCTGCAAGTCTTCGGCATCGAACTGGCGATCGTCCTCGTGAGATACAATCCATATTGCCCCCAGCGATTGATTTTCTGCTTGCAGTGGCACGACTAACGCTTCGGCGATCGGCAATTCTAACTGTTGTAAGTCGGTAAAATATTGTTCGGGAGCAAAGTAAAGCTGGGGAGTTTGGCGATCGATCCCGGTGCCCGACAAACGCAATTTGCGGGGTGTGTTTTTATGTTCTGCTGCTTCCCACGCGCCCGCTAAGGCTTCCCAGCGAAATATTTGTTCGGAAGTTGCATTTTCTTCTAGCAAGCAGACTCCGACGCTTCCGGCGTCGCACAAATCTTGAGCGATCGCAACGAGTGTTTTTAGCAGCCTGTGCGGTGAGGTTGCCAATTGTCGAGCCAGCGTTTGCAGCGCTCGGTTTTCTGCTTTTCGATCGTGTGATCGAGGGATGCGGCGCGACAGTTCATCGGCGATCGGAATGTCGGTTAAATTAGTTTGTGGGGTGTGCCAAGCTTCCATCAATTAGTGGTCTCTATGTCTTTCGGTCTGAGCTGGCGAGCGTATATCAGCGCCCTCTTCAACCATCTGCTACAAATTATAGCATTTACCCAGAGACAAAATTAGTTATCTATCTTGGTAATTACTTTTTATTTTTCAGGCTAGTGGATTGCCTTAGTTGCCTTTACTCTTGTCGCCGCCTTATGCACAATTTCATTCCAGAATCGCGCTTTTTTCCATATCTGACTTGGAGAGAAATTCAGTCTATGCCGGATAAGGAAAATACTGTGATAATTCTGCCGCTAGGTGCGATCGAACAGCACGGCCCCCATTTGCCTTTAATTGTAGATGCGGCAATTAGCGCGGCAGTTACAGGCCAAGCCCTGGCAAAGTTAGAGGCAAATATTCCCGCCTATGCTTTGCCACCTTTGTACTATGGTAAGTCAAACGAACACTGCCATTTTCCCGGTACAATTATGCTCAGTGCTCAGACACTTTTAGCAGTAATCAGTGAAATTGCGGACAGTATTTATCAGGCTGGCTTTCGGAAATTAGTGTTAATGAATGGTCACGGCGGACAGCCACAGGTGATGGAAATTGCGGCGCGGGATATTCATCAAAAATATCAGGATTTCTCTGTTTTTCCGCTGTTTGTTTGGCGGGTTCCTAATGTGGCTGCTGAATTATTAACTGCCAAGGAGTTGGAGTTGGGAATTCACGCGGGTGGTGCAGAAACGAGTTTGATGTTGTCAGTTTTGCCCCAACAGGTGAAAATGGAACTGGCCGTTTGCGACTAGCCCCAGGGTTTGCCAACAGACAGTTTGCTGAGTGTGGAAGGGAATTTGCCTTTTGCTTGGCTGACGCGAGAGTTGACACAAAGCGATGTGTTGGGCGATGCGACGGCGGCGACGCAAGAAAAGGGATCTCGTATTCTCGAATCTCTCTCTGACGGCTGGGCACAAGTTATCAAAGATGTTTACAAATTTCGACAGCCGGGAATTAATTAAAACACGCATCGGCATCCAGAAACCGGGTTTTTTACCTAATCTGCGGTCTACAATCTGTGTATTTTCGTAAAAAAACCCGGTGTCTAAACAAGGAGTGCGTCAGTCGTATAAAAATTAAGAATTAAAAATCAAAAATTATTCTAATTTGTGTCAAAATAAGTCTAAGAAATTTTTTGAGTTGGAAAACTAACGATGAGTGTAAATTCTAAATTGCAGCGCGCATTTGAGCAAGGTCGCGCCCTGAAAATTATCAGCGGTTTAAATAATTTTGATGCCGCCAAGGTTGCGGCTGTAGTCAAAGCAGCGGATCTCGGCGGTGCTTCCTTTGTCGATATTGCTGCCGATCGCGATTTGGTATTGACGGCAAAACAGTTGACAAATTTGCCAATTTGTGTATCGGCTGTGGAACCGGAAAAGTTTGTGCCTGCAGTAGAAGCCGGCGCTGATTTGATTGAAATTGGCAACTTTGATGCTTTCTACGCAGTAGGCCGCCGCTTTGAAGCTGAGGAAGTTTTGCAATTGACTCGCGAAACTCGATCGCTATTTCCAAATATCACTCTTTCTGTAACAGTTCCCCACATTTTGGCACTCGACAAACAAGTGCAGTTAGCAATTGAATTAGTCAAAGCAGGGGCTAACATCATCCAAACCGAAGGTGGCACCAGCGCCCAACCAATTCACGCCGGCACATTGGGATTAATTGAAAAAGCAGCGCCTACTTTGGCCTCCGCCTTTGAAATTTCCCGCGCCGTATCCGTCCCCGTACTCTGCGCTTCCGGTATCTCCAGCGTCACCGCACCCCTCGCTATTGGAGCCGGCGCTGCGGGTGTTGGTGTCGGTTCTGCTGTCAGCCAACTTAATAGCGAAGTGGCGATGATTGCGGCTGTTCGCAGTTTGGTTGAAGCTTTGGCTTTGGTTTCGCGATCGCACTTGCCGGCTTCCATTTAATTAAGAAGGAAGTTCGGCAACGGATTCTGTAACGGATGTAACGGATGTAACGGATGTAACGGATGTCCGTCGGAAGTTCGGCAACGGATTCTGTAACGAATGTAACGGATGTCAGTCCGATGTCCGTCGGAAGTTCGGCAACGGATTCTGTAACGAATGTAACGGATGTCAGGAAGAAGGGAGAAGGAAGTTCGGCAACGGGTTCTGTAACGGATGTAACGGATGTCAGTCCGATGTCCGTCGGAAGTTCGGCAACGGATTCTGTAACGGATGTAACGGATGTCAGTCCGATGTCCGTCGGAAGTTCGGCAACGGATTCTGTAACGGATGTCAGTGTGATGTCAGTGTGATGTCCGTCGGAAGTTCGGCAACGGATTCTGTAACGAATGTAACGGATGTCAGGAAGAAGGGAGAAGGAAGAAGGAAGATTTTTTCCATCCCCCACTCTCCCCTTCTCCCATTATTCCCGTCTTCCCCTCCCCACTTTTCCACTCTTCCTTAATAATTGATAAACCACACGGCATAATCATCTAATAACTGATTGTTTCGGGAGATTACATCAACTGATTCTAACTCTGATAAAGGCAGCATAAACTTTTGGCGATCGCTGACGCGCTGCACTTCCACAAATATGCCTTCTTCCTGAAGCACCAAATCCTCCAAGCGATTAATTGTGAATCTATCAGTATAAGAAGGTTGAGTTTTTTTGAGCCGTGCATATTCTTTTTTGCTGCCGGAACCCATTGTATATTCTTCTTCCCATTCAAACTCTTCTATGCCGGTAACGTGGCAGGGTAGTTGAATATTTTGCTTGATGTAGTCTAGATATTTGACGGAATTTTTTAGGCTGAAGTTAATATTTTTTGATCCCAAAATCTTGCTGATTTTAGTTTCAAATTGCTTGGTATTAAATGGGAGATTTTCATCGAGATGCGCTAACATTTCTGGATCGAACCCCGCTCTCAATTCGGATAATTCCTCCAGCAGCCTCTGAAAGTCGTTGAGCGGTTTCGGTCTTCTGCCTGCTACAATGGTTTCATCAAGCTGAACTGGAGGAAGTTCTGATTGTGAAGGAAGGGATTGGCTTTGCTCTGGGCGATCGTCAACTTTAGATTTGTTAACTTTAGATTTGTTAACTTTAGGCTGGTTAAGTTTAGGCTTGTTAAATTTAGGCATCGCTCGGTCTCGCTGGGTCGGTTTATCAATAAAGTATATCTTGGCAGAAGTACATTCGTGTCTGATAGGAGGAAGCTGTAATGCAACTACTGAAATCACCTGATGAATCGCCAGTCTATCAAGGACAATTCGGCGAGTTTACGATTACTCAAAACGATCGCACGGGAGTGTTGATTTACCGCGCTGGATTGGGGGTGGCGGCGCTGTGTTTTGCGATCGGCACTACTCTGGTGCTGCAACAGAGCGACAACCCGATGGCAATCCAAGCTGTAACGCCTGTTTTTGCTTGTTTCTGGATAGCTTTAGGCGTCAGCTTGGCAACTATTCACATTTACATGATTGCGCTGCATCGAACACTACAGGCGTTTTGGGCGATCGGCGGCGCGGCAGCATTGTTTGTCGCCCTACAAAGCAGCCAACCTCTAGCTTTAGCAGTGTACGAACATCCCGCCACGTTGTGGGGAATTGGCTTTACGTTTGCAGCCTTAAATGGCATTTATTTTAAGGAAGCATTCTGCTTTAATCGCCTCGAAACTAAGTTTTTGACTCCGGGAGTTCCTTTATTAATTTTAGGACATATATTCGGATTTTTGTCAGCCGAAAATGAACAATTTTTGCTAGCAGTTTGGGCGGCTTTGTTTATCATCTTTGCTGTGCGTAAGTTTTTTCAACCAATGCCGCAGGATATTGGGGATAAAAGCGTTTTTGAGTATCTGAAACACCAATAATTTGGGAATTTGGCATGGGAAATGGGGGATTGGACATTGGGGAATTCTATCATTTTCCCGCTATTTCCCTCTTCCTCAGTCTCGCCGAATCTACCTCCATACCATAAAACATCTAGAGCTAGTTAAAATGAGAATTCGTCTAATCCGCCGCCGAGAAATGTGGGTAGTTACCAAGGAAGGTTGGGTAATTGCTCTGATGGGATTAATAATTACAATGCTCTTAATTATCACAAATATATATCCGTTTTTGGCGGTAAATGCGCCGATTAAAGCAGATGTTTTGGTTGTCGAAGGCTGGTTGCCGGATTATGCGATCCAAAGTGCGATCGCACAATTTAAAAAAGGCGAATACCGCCAATTAATTACCACAGGAGTTCCTTTAAGTAAAGGCTACTTTCTTGCTGAATATAAAAATTATGCCGAACTAGCTGCCGCGACTTGTATTGCGCTAGGATTTGATAAAAACAAAGTAGTAGCAGTACCAGCAGCGAGTGTTCTCAAACACCGCACGGCTGCTTCTGCGATCGCACTTCGAGATTGGCTGGCTGCTTCTGCCATAAAAGTTGAGTCAATTAATCTTTATTCTTTTGGCCCTCACGCCCGCAGAAGTTGGATTATTTTCAAAGAAGTGCTGAATCCTGACATTAAAGTCGGGATTATAGCTGCTGAACCGCAAGATTACAATCCCCAAGAATGGTGGAAATCGAGCGAAGGTTTTCGGACTGCGATCGGAGAAGTTATTGGTTATATTTACGTCCGTTTCGTTGATTGGAAAGCTTAGCCAGTAATTGTCAACCTCCCTCTTAATTTTCTTCGCCTTCTTAGCGCCTGCGCGGTTTGTAAAAAACATTTATATAGCAGTTTTAAATCTGTGGAAATACAGGACAATGCTCTGCCGTTTTCTACCATAATTTAATCAAAAATGATAAAATTTTTCTCAGATAAGTTGAGGGCAACTCGTTGTTAGAAGAACGCGCTTACTGGTTAGCATGGTCGCAAATTAACGGAATCGGGCCGATTTTGTTGCAAAGATTGCACCAAAATTTCAATAGTTTGGCAGAAGCTTGGACGGCAAAACCAGTAGATTTAATGCGAGTCGAAGGGTTCGGGAAGCAGATAATTGAAACCATTGTGCAAGAACGAACCAAACTTAATCCTGAAGAACTTATCGAAAAACATCTTATAAAAAATCCCTGTTTTTGGACGCCGGCAGATTCAGATTATCCCCGCTTATTATTAGAAATTCCCAATCCGCCACCAGTGTTGTATTATCGCGGTAATGTCGATCGCAAAGAGAATCAAGGAATTACGCCGACGGTGGCAATGGTTGGTACTCGCAGCCCAACGGAATACGGCAGAAGGTGGACTCGCAAAATTAGTACGGCTTTAGCTAGAAGCGGTTTTACTGTGGTTTCGGGATTGGCGGCTGGCATTGATACAGAGGCTCATACAGGCTGTTTGGAGGCGGGAGGAAGGACTTTTGCAGTAGTGGGGACGGGAGTAGATATTGTATATCCTAAACAAAATGAGAGGTTGTGCGATCGCATTTTGCAGCAGGGATTGGTAATTAGCGAATATCCGGCGGGGACTCAACCGAATAGAACTAATTTTCCCCGCCGAAATCGCATAATTGCTGGCTTGAGCCGCGCTACAATTGTGATAGAAGCTCCGCATAAATCGGGTGCTTTAATTACTGCTTATCAAGCGAATGATTTTTGCCGGGATGTGTATGTTTTGACGGGCAGATTGGATGATGAGCGTTCGTTTGGGTGTTTGGAATTGCTGAGTAAAGGTGCTCATCCGATTCTGCCAAATAGCGATCGACTTTTAAGCGAAGACAGGTTGTTGGAAATGCTCGGAGCTATGCCAAAATTGGATAATGCCGAGCAGTTGTCGCTATTTCCTCCAAATCCGACGGTTGAGAAGCAAGGGCCGCCGTTGGAGCCGGAATTGGCTAAGGTGTTAAGTGCGATCGCCTCTGGGCCGATTTCTTTTGATACAATTGTGGAAGCAGCGGGATTAGAAGCGGGAACGGTTTCTAGTATACTTTTGCAGTTGGAATTGTTGGGATTAGTTTCGCAGTTGCCGGGAATGCGATATCAGCGATGCTGATGTGAAAAAAAACTGGGCGGTTGAAACCCCGTCTACACAGACAAAATCCGCCTGCGCGGATTGAAGACAATGGAGGACACGGCATTGCCAATTGGTGTCAACTTAAGGTAAAACCGATAGTCCGACAGGGAATGAATTCCCTGTCTCAAAGCTAAAGTCCTCGCTATGAGGACTGAAGAACTCATTAGTCGTCTTCAGACGACTTTAGCTATTAGACAGGGGTTTCAACCCCTGGCGGACTGACGGATGAGCGAGAAGACTAACGGACTAAAAGCTTAAGTTGACACTAATGGGCAATGCCGTTTCCCTGCTCCATCTCAAATCAATCCGAAATTAACGGCAGTGATACTGCTAGCAGAAACTCCTGCCAGAGAAGCTAAAATCTCCCCTGTTTGTGCAAACCGGATTAAAGTTGCACCGCTATCTTGGACAATTGCCAATTGCGAGAAACTCAATCCGTTACCCAATACTAACAAGTCTTGACCGACTTCAAAGTCAGCAATAGTATCAATACCGGAATTGGTAGATAATAAGAAGCGATCGCTCCCTACATCCCCTACTAAGGTATCATCGCCCAAATCGCCACTCAGGAAATCGTTACCCTGACCTCCTAGCAGAATATCATTGCCTTGACCGCCGTAGAGGGTATCGTCGCCCTTTTCACCAATTAGGATATCTTCACCTCGATTGCCAGAAAGGAAGTCATTGCCTGCGCCACCTGTCAAAGTATCAAAACCCTTACCGCCATAAAGGGTATCGTCACCAATTCCACCATCTGTTACGTCGTTGCCTTGATTGCCATTCATCCAATCATTGCCATCAAGGCTAAATAACAAGTCATTTCCTTTTTTACCGCGCAATATATCATCGCTAGCGCTGCCAGTAATGGTATCATCGCCATCTGTGCTTTCGG
The DNA here is from genome assembly GCF_036701935.1 of Microcoleus sp. M2_D5. NCBI lineage: Bacteria > Bacillati > Cyanobacteriota > Cyanophyceae > Oscillatoriales > Microcoleaceae > Microcoleus > Microcoleus sp. M2_D5. Next base: position 83,992 of record NZ_JAUBRP010000008.1, read on the forward strand.
TAGTATTTTCCCCATCTTTAACAAATTCAATACCGCTTTCTGGGAATGGTTCTTCGGGTGTAGACGGTGTACTGGAGTCATCAGTATCTAAAGTATTGCGGACTGTGGGATTGTTAGCTGTCGCCGACTGGATTTTGGTATTTAGAGATGCACCAGTATTTTCGGAAATCGCCGACTGAATCGTTTTATTTCCGGCTGCAACTTGCAGTAAATCTTGGGCTACTTGTCCTTGTGCGACTTTTTGGATGCGGGCGATTTCTGTCGCGGCATCTGAGGGCGAGGTATTGCTGGATGCGATCGCACCTATTCGCTGATTTCCCTCTGCAATAATTTGGGCAGCATCCGAAGCAATACTAGAGAGTTGCGGTACTTGCAGTTGACTTGTCGCCGACTGAATAATCGCCTGCAATTGTGTGGAATTGCTTAAGTCGAGAGTGCCAGATTTAATTTGATTGGCAACGGCGGAAATTACGCTAGAGGCAATTTCATTTTTCGCGGTATTTGAAGCACCGCTAATTAAATCTGTGACTAAAACAATGGTATTTTGTACCTGAGCGTGGGCTGCATAAACGACCAAACCGTTCTGGTCGTTTTGAGTAATTGCCTCTAGCGGGTCGTAGCTAGTCAAGTCAATTGCTGACGACACTCCCAGTGCAGATTTCACCTGAATTTGCGCCTGATTAGGGTCAGTACCTTGCTCGACCAACTCGGTCAATAAGGTAGTTAACGGAGTGACGACAATAGCATCAGGTGTGGCAAATAGCGGCGTTTGCTGCGGCAAATAAGTAGAGGTATTGATGCCGTCTATGAGTACAATTTTGCCTTCATCCGGTTCGAGGTCGCCGCTATTATTTTTGTCGAATTGGTCAAGAGAGACATCTAAGTCAAAGCTGCCATCTGCGTTAGTAATTGAGAACGGTTCGTTGTCATCCTGAACTCCATTAAAGTTGGCATCGAAGAAGACAGTCGCCCCTGCCATGTAACCGTTAATTGCTCTACCCCTAGTGCTAGAACTCGGCCCCAAAGTAAACTTAGCTAACTCAAATGTGGCAAAGTTATTATCGTAGACTGTTTTGTAATCTAATCCACAAGGATAAGATATACTGAAGCGCTTCCCAAATACTTTGAAACTTTTATCACAGAATTTGACTGAAATGGACTTAACTTGAGCACCCAAGAAAGCATTAACTTGTCCTGTTACATCAAACAGTTCCGAGGGTTTGCTGATGCGGGAAGTAATTTCCGATGTTCGGATTTTGCCGTCGCCACCTTGTTTCGGTTGGAATTCTCCGATATCTATTAAGTCAATGCCGACTTTTCCTTGAATTCCACCTTTGACATAGCCCTCGGCAATGCCAACATCTATCCCAGCACCCACGGCAATACTAGCGTCAAGCCTGAGTTCGTCAACATCTCGTCCTGTGCCGTCAGCATTTTCGCGATCGCTCACATAAAATCCATCCAAAACTTTGCCAGCAGAACCCGCAGCAAAATTCGAGTTTTTCCACTCATTTAGTCCGTAGGTATCGTACCCAAATCCTAGATGAGCGACAGCACTAAACTTGCCTTCCAGTAAACCCTTAAGCGGCCCCCATATCGGAAAATCTTTCCGAATATTAAAGTCAAATCCCAGTTTTGGCATCTGATAGGTAAATACCGGAACATCCGGTTTACCTATCAGTAACTGAATCGCAGTTTGCGGTTTGGTCAAGAGGGGCACATCAAAGCCATCAATGTCTTGTAAAGCATTTAAAAATTCCTTGACCTTGCCGCTTGTTTTGGAGTTGATTTGTTGGTTGGTGGTTTGCTGTAGGACAGTTTTTGGAACCGGGGAAGCGTTTTGCAGATTCGCACTGTTATCGGCAACATCTATATTCCCCAGAGTGTAGGAACCTAAGTCGATTTTATCGGGAGAGTTCGCTATTTGGTTTGCCAAATTCACGACTTTATCAACCTTGGCAACCGCATCTAAAAAGCGAGTATCGATATCGCGACCAGAGATTTTTGCTGCCAGCTCTAGTACACTGACTTTGCCATCCCCATTTTTATCGAATGGTCCCGCTATACCTAGTTTAGAGAGTAACTTGGTGTCGGCATTCAGAAAGTTGATAACTGGTCGAAATGGTTTAATGACATCGGAAATTTTACCGATTATTGGTTTGGCAAAGTTATTGACAAATGTTCCCAAATCTAGTTGCATATTGTTAAATGCAACTGTGGGCTTTTGCGGGCCAGTTAATTGACCGTTAGCGTAATTTAGGATCGGCCAATTAACTGCTAAGTCGAAGTTATAGGAGGGGAATGCAGCATTGCCGTTGATGCTGGTTTTTGCTGTGAGACCGAGATTAGCATTGCTCGTTAAGTTGGCATTGAATAAGTCTTTAAACTGATAGTTGCCTTGCAGTTCTGGCAACGTGAGGCGAGATCCATCATTCGGGCCGCCCAGATTGTCTAAGTCATTGAGCTTGACTTCGAGGTTGGCATCGACTTTAGTAGGGTTTTTGGCATCGTTGGCGAGGTCTACTTGGAAAAAACCTAAGTTGCCTTTAGCCTTGAATTGGTCATCTAGGCCCAAGTCAATGTTGGCGGTTAACTTGGTTTTGTCAGTATCTATGTAGCAGCCGAAATCTTTACTAACACCAACTCCTAGGGACAAGTTGAAGTTGTATTTTGATTTTGCTTTTCCATCTACATCTAAGCTTAATGCCGGCACTCCTAAGTTTTTAGAGAGATTGAGATCGGGAAACTGATATTGCTTGCCAAGAGTAATTAGCAAGGTACTTTCATCAGCACTAGAAGTCCCAGTTAGAGCAACATTGAAAGTCGAGCCAAGTGCAGTGCGGAGGCTACTTTCTAACTGACTCAAACTTTGATTAGCCCCATTTTTAATCGTATCGACTAGCTTAGTCTTGATGTTGCTAATAAAATCTGGGGAAATGTTCTTCAGCGGGCCGACAATGGGTAGCTTAACTGCCTGTAATTGGTCGTCAAGAATTTTCTCAAGTTTATCCAATCCAGCTTCTACGCCGCACCAATTCTTCTGTGTGTCGATGGTACCAACAGGTGTCGGTGGTGTCGGTGGCGTCGGCGTCGGCGTTGGAGTCCCAGTTGTCGGCGTTGGTGTCGGAGTACCAGTTGTCGGTGTCGGCGTTGGTGTCGGAGTGCCAGTTGTCGGCGTCGGCGTCGGAGTACCAGTTGTCGGTGTCGGCGTTGGTGTCGGAGTACCAGTGGTCGGCGTCGGAGTTGGAGTACCAGTTGTCGGCGTCGGAGTTGGAGTACCAGTTGTCGGTGTCGGAGTTGGCGTCGGAGTTGGTGTCGGGGACGGTGGCGCTACATCGTTATCGGAGATCGCCACTGTCACCCCTGGCACCACAACCGCATTATACTTAGCATCAGTGCTACTCACACTGTGAGTGATATTACCGCTGTGCGCGCCTTCCACAACCGTATCGTCAACAGCTTTCACCGTAACGGTTTGAGCGACATCCCAATTATCCGCAGTGAAAGTCACAGGCGCGATCGCCTGAATCTGATTACCTGTTGTGAGAGTGATAGTTACCGGGGCGATCGGCTGGCTGTTGAGTTTGACTGTATAACTGCCATCCGCACCGCCTTCTGTAGCACTTGTGCTCGCCGCAGAAATGCTGACACCTACTGTGTCGTTGTCGGTAATCGCTACATTTACATCCTGAAGGGTCTGACTGCTATACTTAGTGTCGGTAGTGGTAACAGTGTGAGCGATCGTGCCGCTGTGCGTACCTTCGGCTTTGTTATCCTCGGTAGCGGTGACAGTGAGTGTTTTGGCAACATCCCAATTCGTGCTGTCAAAGGTAACAGGGGCGATCGCATTTATTTCACTTCCGGCATTAAAGTTAATGGTAACAGGGGCGATCGGCTCCGACGTTAACTCGATCGCATAACTGCCATTCGCACCGCCTTCTGTAGCAGTTGTTGCCGTGGGAGTAATAGAAATACCAGCCGTATCATTGTCCTTATTGCTAAGGCTAACATCCGCTGCATCTAGCTTATAATTCGGATCGTCGCTAACAGCAAGCGCTGTGACAATTTTGTAGTTAATATCGCCGTCAGCAATACTATCATTAACCCCTGTTACTGTCACCGGCTGCGGTGTATCCCAGTTAGCCGGAGTGAAAGTTATGCTATTAGTCGAAACTGTTCCCTCCGCAACATTATCACTGCTCAAACCGATAGTCACATCAGCAGTTGGTTCAGTATTGAGAACCACAGTAAAGTTAGCCTTGGTGCCATCTTCACCAGTAGTTAATCCCGCCGTCGGATTCACCGTAATTCCCGGAGTTTCATTGTCACTGTTGGTGACGGTGACATCTTCAGGATCGAGGTTATTGTAATTAACATCGTTACTCACAGCAGCAGCCGTGACTATTTTGTAAGGTTTAGGGCCATCAGCTACTAAATCTACAACACCAATTATCGTTATTGTTTGCGGTTGATTGTAGTTAGCCGGAGTGAAAGTTAAGCTATTAGTTGAAACTGTTCCTTCTTCAACATTGTCACTCCTCAAACCGATGGTAACGTCAGCAGTGGGTTGAGCGTTGAGTTTGACTGTAAATTCTGCCTTGCCACCAGCTTCACTGGTAGTTAATCCCGATAGTGGGTTAACAGTAAAGCCAGCTTTGTCATCATTAGTAATAGTTGTGGTAGCGGTAGCAGTGGTAATTGTGGGGGTTACGCCCGGGCTGGTGGGATTGGACAGGGTGACGGCTATGGTTTCGTCGGGTTCAACTAGGGTGTCGCCTAATACATCCAGAGTAATGGTTTTGGATGTTTCATCGGCGGCAAAATTAATTGTGCCAGTAACAGTAGTTACCCCTGAAGTGCCGCCAATGTTGTTGTAATCGCTGACGTTTGTAGCTGTGCCGGCGATCGTATAATTGATGCTACTTGCCCCGCCTGTGTCGCCACTGCGAGTCGCGGTGAAAGTCAGAGGTTTTGTGCCGCTATTACCTTCAGGAATGCTGGCAGTACCGGCAGCAATGGCATAAGAAACAGTACCGTTGGCTGCAATAGTTAATGTTGTTTGTTTGGCTGTACCGGCAACGCCTCCGGTGATTGTGCCGAAGTTGAGGATTGCGGTTTCGGCGTTTTCAGGGAGATTGTCGGGTTTGATAGTAACTGCCACATTCTGGGTGAGTGCGGCACCTGTTGCGCCTGCGGGGAAAGTAATTGAAGTAGGCGAAAAGGCGTAGTCGGAATTTTGGGTGGCACTGCTGCTGGGGTCGATCGCAATTGGTACAATTACATCAGCAAAAGGAGTGCCACCGCTGATGGTGACGGGAATATTAACTACTGTATCCGCAGTTCCTTCTGTACCGCTGTAAGTTGCTGAACCGAAATTAACTGTATTCGGTGTATTTAGCAGCACGGAAACGTTGTTAGGATTGAAGTCGGTGGTGGCCACGTCAGGCAAATTGTCCCCGTTCAAATCCTTCGCAATAACAGAAGTAGGCGACAATCCCGCATCTAAATCAGCAGTCTTGGTAAATGTGCCGTCGCCATTCCCCAACAGAGTTGAAACCTTGTTATTTTTCACGACAGCCAAGTCTTGCTTGGAGTCACCGTTGAGATCCGCCACCGTGACGAAATTAGGACTCGAATCCACTGGAATTTCCGTATTAGTAAAGCCCCCACTACCATTTCCTAGCAAAATTGAGATGCTCTTAGAATCAATATTTGCCACAGCCAAGTCGGGGAAGGGATCAGTGTTAAATTTCCCCACAGCCACCGAATATGGCCGCGACCCCACTGTAATATTATTGGCAGCGCCAAAAGTGCCACTGCCATTCCCTAGCAGAATTGAGACAATGTTTACACCTGCGTTATAGCTTGTGACAGCCAAGTCTTTTGTGCCGTTGCCGTCAAAATCATCGACGGCAATAGATTGAGGTGCTATTCCTACCAAAAAGTTTTGAGGAGGCGCAAAAGTGCCATCAAGATTCTGCAATAGAATTGAGACGACACCATTAGTATTGGGGGAACCCGTGGCACGATTAGTTGCTAAAGCTAAGTCTGTCCTGCCATCACCGTTAAAATCTTCTGCAGCAATGTATTTAGTGAAAATCAGCGAGTCGAAAGATAGATCGACGGGAGCACCCAAGCCAGTGCTACTCCCATAAAATATTGAGACAGAACCATTCTCATTATCTACAACCAAGTCGTCATAGATATCTGGATTAAATTTAGCAACAGCGAGGCCATTTCTCCCCCGTGGCAAGAGAGTAGCGGCCCCAAAGCTACCCGTACCATTTCCTAACAGAATTGATGTGCCCCTACCACTACCACTGGTGGAAGCGCCACTGTTGGTCACAGCTAAGTCTTTTTTTCCGTCGCCGTCAAAATCTCCGACATCGACGAAGACAGGATCTGAACCTACGGGAAAATTAGTTGCCGCACCGAAACTATTCAAAACGTACTCGTAACCCGCTAATACTTCGGGTTCAAATACCAGCGGCGTTTCTATTTTCCCGGTTCTCACTTCCAGTTCCCAGTCGCCACCCTTTGCTGCACTTCCCGTGAGGTTTTGGGAAGCTGCAACGTTTGTATTTGTAAGTTTGGCAATTCGTTGGATGAAGGCGAAACCGTCTATATTTCTGGCGTGTTCATTATCTATGGCGTATTCATTATCTATGGCGTATTTATCATCTATGGCGTATTCATCCGATCCGCCGGGGGTTGAAACCCCCGTCTCATAGCGAAAGTCCTCTGAAGAGGACTCAATAGCCGGCTTGTTTTCAGTCGGTTTCAACCGACTTGAGCTTTGAGACAGGGAATTCATTCCCTGACGGACTTTCGGGTAAGCAGTCGGTTTCAACCGACTTGAGCTTTGAGACAGAGAATTCATTCCCTGGCGGACTTTCGGGTAAGCACCAGAGGCTGCCACATTACAACCGTAAATCAGAATGTCCGCATCAACAGTTAAAGCACTCCGCCACTGCTGCAATTTCTCGGAATAAGTTTCCAGATTATTTAAACTCAAGCAGCCATTACCCAATTGCAAGCTGCCGGGAGCACCGTGAGAAACAATGTGAATGCTGTCAATATTGCTACGAAGACCTAAAATTTGAGTAATTTGGTCGATCGCATCTTTATTCCCATCCAAAACAACTACTTCCGTACCCGGTTTTACCCCGGCCATCAAACTTTGATAATTTTCAACTTGAGTGTCTATAAAGGCGATCGCACTTCCTGAAACTTGATTATTTAAATTTGGCATAATACACCTACTAATAGCTAAAAAAAGACAAGGATTTCCCTGTTTCGCGACTTGCATCCGAAACACTTTCTGAAGGTTGTAGTAACCATAACTGTTTTTTAAGAGAATATCTATAAAGTTTTCTTTATAAACACCTTTTTAATTAAAGTTTTGATAAAGTTGGGGGATTTTATTAAGTAATATTACGGATGAGCCAGCGCGAGGTGGATGAGATAACACAAAAAAAATTCAATAGCAAGTGTCATTATACTGAAATATTAAGAGCGCGATTTTTGATACATATGTGCGATCGGCGGGTCGATCGCGCGGTCAGAAACCGGGTTTTTTGCCCAGAAGACACGTTACAGCCGCAGAAACAGGAAAAAACCCGGTTTCTTGGCTTTTGATGCCTCCAGGACTATAAGCTGTTAGCGATCGCCAAGATTTTTCCTAACACCCACCCCTTGTATTCTGAAAGAAGTAGATTGCGATTTACCGTTGGGTGGGGCGGGTTTATTATATTGTCTGCGATCGGCAATTATTGTTGATGAACCCGCCCCTACAAGTTATTTGTGGCAATCTTTACGCGCGATTCCCTAGGGGATAGCTTCGCACGCGCGGACTTAGGATCGCGAATTAAATAACTTATAATTTTAATTGTTATTGTGGGATGGGCGTCCCGCCCGTCCTTTTTGGAAGGGCTTTCAGGCCCATCCCACAAACTTGTGGAAGTTATTTAATTCTCATTCCTTACTTCAAACTCCCATCTATCCCCGCTAAAATCTCCTCAGCTTGCCCGCACAAAGCAGCGTGACAGCAGCCATTACTCGCCAACAATCCCCCCCACTGACTCACATCTCCCCGGTTATATTGCAAAGCAGAACCGTCAAAACGAGTAAATTGACCGCCCGCTTCAGTCAAAATTAATTCCGGTGCCGCTAAATCCCAATCTTTCGGCGCAGACTTTCCCGAAAGCGCAATATAAACATCAGCCTTTTGTTCGACAATTGTCGCAATTTTGCAGCCAATACTGCCGACAGCTATTTGATTTTGACAAGGCAGTTTGTGCAATAATTGATTAAAGCGATCGTCCCGGTGACTGCGGCTGGTTACTATAGATAAATCTGCCACTATATTTCGCGCCGAAACCTGCAACTTGACCGCAGAACCGTCCCGATTTTCCATAAAAGCGCCAGCATTTTGCACCGCGTAATAAATCTTTTGCTGTTCGGGCCAAGCCACAACTGCCAATATCGGTCTTCCCTCGAACGCTAAAGCAATGTGAACTGCAAATTCCCCTGTCCTGTCAATAAAATCTCGCGTTCCATCCAAAGGGTCAATAATCCAAACCCAACTTTGAGGTAAGGGAATTTGACCGTTTTTTTCTAAATAAGATTTGTAAGTTTCTTCGCTGAGATAGCCAAATTCTGCATTCCCTAAAGCCGACTGCAATCCGTCGAGAATGTAAGAATTGACAGCGACATCGGCGGCGGTGACGGGGCCATCTTTTTTCTCTTGGATGTCGAGGTTAGGAGTGTTGGAGTCCTGGCGATAATAGGATTGTAGGATATCTGATGCACTCCAGGCGATCGATCGGGCAATTTCGCTGATTTCTTCGAGAGTTTTCATGAATTTCTTTTGTTTGAACCGCAGATGAACGCCGATTAACGCAGATTTCTGTAGGGGCGATACCCCCGTGCCCGCCCCTGGGAACCATACATTACCAACTACCAATTAATATGAGGATATTTCCATTCATAATAATTGGGAAACACAAAATTAGTAAACGAAACCGAAATACTAACATCCAATGATTTTACATGATGCCACCAACCGACAGGAATAAAGATAGCTTCTCCCGGTTCCAAAATCACTTCAATAATTTTCGCATCTCTGTAAAGCGGGTATTTGTCATAATCTGGATTTTCGCCGTCAACTTTGCTGAAAACGCCGACATGATTGTAAAGCAGAGGTGTTTGTTGGGGAGAAATCAATTTAATTAGTTTGCGACCAGACACTTGAGCTAAAATTAAATTAACTGGGTCGTGGTGGAGTGGTGTAATCGTGCCTTTCGGGCCGAACCAAAAGAAAACTCTGCCTTTTGTATCCGTTGGATTGAGGTATTCGGGAAAAATTTCAATGTCGTTAAATAGCGGTTTAAATTCCTCTCTTTCCAGAGTTTGGTTGTTAGCAACCATGTAATAGTCGTTGCTAGGCCCGCCCTTGACCACCATCTCTACATATTTGCGGAACAAAACAATTTTTTTGTGATTTTCTATCTTAATTTCGTAATTAGGGTCGGAATTGCGGTTGGCTTGAATTTGTACCTCTGCATCGCCATATTTTTGCTGCAAATATTCCGGCGTCCACAACTGCAACGCTTTCCAGTTGTGCATGATATTGGTAATAATTACTGGAGTATTTTTGGCGTAGTAATTTTCGAGAAAATACTCTCGCGAAAGGCTGCTTTTGCGTTCGATTGTGCCAAACTTGGAAGACAATGCAGCTAATTGATTGTTAATCCTGAGATGCGATTCTAATTTCTGCAATAACTGGACGTAATGGCTGCCTGCTTGGAAGTAGGGATGAGATGATATTTCTCTAACTTCTGCGGTGGCTGTTTCCGCATCTATGCCGGTACTTATTAGCGCTTGAATGATTTCGGCGTCAGGTTGATTTAATAATTTGTTGGCCGCCACCCACTGTTTCATATTGTCGGGGACTTCTGGTTTGCTTGGCGCTGCGAGTAGATTAGGCAAGTTTTGCGTCAGCCATTCTAGATTAACCTGTTGTTGCTCGCTTAGGGTAATCCGCAAAGGGGGAAGGGTGATACTTAGAGGTTGGGTGTCAGGCATGATTCGGGTATGTTGTTTTGGGAGTGTTTTGCGTGACTTTAACTTGTCTTACTAATATAGCAATCTTGTTAACGAACCGCGAAGGCGTTAAGGGCGCAAAGGAAGAGAAGAGAGAAGTTCACAAATTTTGTCGAGGTTGCTGTCAGGATTTTAACTCAACAAGTGTTGCCAGTTCAAGTTTTCTAGCTTTGAGCGGTTTTAACCGGATACTTTGGTTAATTTTAATTTAAAATTAACTCTTATTCATCCAGGCGCGGGTTCCGAAGTTTTTGCAGGAATGGGAAGCGATTTTAGCTGATGCGGTGAGAGTATCTGTAAAGTTGTTATTTTGCAAAATGTAGTGACAGAAAGCGCCGTGAAAGATGTCGCCCGCGCCTAAAGTGTCTGTGGCTTGAATTTGAGGTACTTCTATAGTGCCGTAACTGCCATTGCTGAGGTATAAAATTGATTTTTCGCCGCGAGTGATGGCAATATTGGGAATTCCGGCTGCTGACAGGTAAGCAAAAACTTGTTCGGAATTGTCGCAGTCGGGGGGATAAAAGTTATCGGAACATACCGCCCATTCAACGAAAGGCAATATTTCCTCTAATCCGGGTTTCCAACTGCCGCCGTCGAGGACAATGGGAATGTTTTTTGACTTGGCAAGTTGAGCAATTTCTTGGCTGGCTGCGATTTGATGTCCGTCAACCAGTACAATATTAACCGATGTTAAAATATCCCGGTTAATTGTTTCACTGTCAACTTGCGATTTCGTAGCATTGATGGAAATTACCGATCGATCGCCCGTTGCTTCAGTTACAATAATCGAGGAAACTGGCGGCGAGTGCGATCGCCCTGGTGCCAAATCAATTATCCTGACATTATACTCCGCTAAGTCTGCACGAATTAATTGGGCGATCGCGTGAGTGCCCAAAACACCTGCCCATACCGCCGCATTCCCCAAATAGCTAAAAGTCACCGCAGCATTCGCCGCCGGCCCGCCCGCAGCAATGGTACAATCAGAAGCAACAACTTTCTGATTTTCACCCGGAGGCCCAACAGCCAAATAAACTAAATCTAAAGTCGCCAATCCCAAAAACAATCCAGTTTTCATATCTTCTTAAATATGTGGCATGGGCGTCCCGCCCGTGTCCCATCTGCGTGGCATGGGCGTCCCGCCCGTGTCCCATCTGCGGTTAAAAATCCCAATCTTAAAATGCAAGCAAACCCCAATACAGGAACACTTTACATCGTCGGAACCCCGATCGGCAACCTGGAAGACATGACATTTCGCGCCATCAAAATCTTGCAAAAAGTAGACTTCATCGCCGCCGAAGATACCCGCCATACAGGCAAACTTTTGCAGCATTTCCAAATCAAAACGCCCCAAATCAGCTATCACGAACACAACCAACACCAGCGACTGCCCGAACTCCTCGAAAAACTGCATTTAGGCAAAGATATCGCCCTCGTCACAGATGCCGGAATGCCTGGAATTTCTGACCCCGGATACGAGTTAGTCAAAGCTTGCGCCGATGCTAATATTAACATTATTCCGATTCCCGGCCCGACCGCCTGCATTGTTGGGATAACTGCATCAGGATTGCCCACAGAGAAATTTGTATTTGAAGGTTTCTTACCCGTGAAAGGTCAAGAACGCCAACAAAGTTTAGAAACTTTGCAAATAGAATCCCGCACTATAATATTATACGAATCTCCGCACAGATTGCGGCAAACTTTACAAGATTTAGCAAATACTTTGGGAAGCGACAGACAGATTGTGCTGGCGAGAGAGTTAACTAAAATGCACGAAGAGTTTTGGCGTGGTAGTATAGAAAGTGCGATCGAGCTTTACACCAATCGCGAACCCCAGGGAGAATTCACCCTCGTAATTGCCGGCATCCAAACAGCAGCCCCAATATTTTCCGAAGACGCCATCAAAGCAGAATTGCAAACATTAATTGCCGAAGGCATAAGTCGTTCCCAAGCCAGCCGCCAGCTAGCGCAACAAACATCCCTCCCGCGCCGCCAAATCTACCAACTCGCCCTCACAATTGGCGACAGCGAATCACTAGAACAACCCTTAGATAACTTGTGAATATCTCTCTGCGCCCTCTGCGCCCTCTGCGGTTAAATAAAAAAAGCTAGATACTCACTCAGAATTATATGGTACGCGGAAACTACGATCGACAAAAACCATATTTACGCAACCCCCACATCAACAAACCAATCGCCGAAATTTATGCAGACTTAGACGCCTTTAGCTGGGAGATATTTGAAGACCAACCCCACCGCTTCGATACCGTCAGTTTCTACGTCTTGCTTCCCCCACTGTTTTACGAAGGGCTTTTCATCAAAGGAATTTATTTCAGCGAAGCAGTCGAACTCATCAACAAACTATTTCCCCAACTTTCCTCAGTCTTTTTCTCCTTCACCTATTCCCCCGGAATCTCCTATTCCTGGGCACCTGTAGCCGACGCCTACTCCAGTTTATACAAAAACCCGCAGCGAGATAAGTGGTTTCGCGAAACTTATGTCGATCGCGCCCACAAACCAATCATACCACTGCAAGACACCGACTTCATCAACGAATACTTAATTTGCCCGCGCAACGTCCCCGCAAAAGACATAGACTTGCTAGCCGTCGCCCGAATTTCTGAAGAAAAAAATTTGCCAATCATAGCCAAAGCCTTAAAAGTTTACCGCCAAAAATATCCGCAAAAACCGATAAAACTAACAGTAGTCACCGGCCACGAATTTGATGCAAGCGACCTGAAAACTCTCGACGAGTACGCATTAAAAGAATGGCGACAAGTGGAGGCTATTTTAGGCAATCCCTCCGACTACATTAACTTAGTGCCGAGAGTTGACTACTACAGCGAAATTCCCACATATTATTCGCGGGCGCAAGCATTCGTCCTCGGTTCCCTCCTCGAAGGAAAAAACCGGGGCATTACCGAAGCCATGAGTTGCAACGTACCAGTAATTTGTTTTGAAGAATTCAACCAATACGCCAGAGGCAACTCGCCCGTTTTCCCCGAAGGTGCGGGCCTTTACGCCAAATTTGACCCAGAATCTCTCGCAGATACTATATATACAGTATTGGAAAATCAAACAGAATTCAAACCGCGATATCAGTATTTAAAGCATTGCGGTCGCAAGAACTTTTTCAATACTTGTACAGACAGTTTTCCTTACTACCAGCACAACATTCCCGACTACAAACCGGGAGATGCGATTAACAATTTGTGGCTGGATTTGGCGGTACAGCAAAATTATCAAGTTAGTTTGAATAGCTTTGTGTACGGAGGTTCTCCCTTGTCTCATATTCGCGGGATAAATGCGATTGGGCACAATCTCGGCGAGTTAACCAAGTTTCAATGAGAGATAATTTGGAATTATTAAACCGCAGAGGCCACAGAGGACACAGAGGAAAAGAAGAGAGAGATGAATAATTCTGATGTCAACCCGTGGTATTCATTCTCTAGCGACTGGTAGATGGTCGGCTTCTGTTGACAATATCCGCAAAAATCTTACTGGCTAAAACTCTTGCTAAATTCACAGGAACAGCATTGCCGACCATTTTGTATCCATCAGCAATATACTTGTACTTAAAAATAAAGTCATCCGGGAAAGTCTGAACTCTCGCGCACTCTCGCACAGAAAGCCGACGGTAAGGCTGAGGCGAATTGGGATCAAAAATGCGTTTGTCTTTGCCAACCAAAATCATTTTACTAGCTTGAGGATGGAGAGGCGCGTGTCTGCCGCTTGCCTGAATTGTAAAAGAAGGTTCCGACCAACTTCTCACTCGATTCCGCGACATATAAATGCTGGAAAACCCCAAATCGGCACATTCGTGATTTGGGACAGAATCGTGATAATTATCTAATTTACCCTTAACTGACATAGGGGCGATCGCCTGCAAATCAAAAATCGCATCTTTCAGCGTCAAAACCTCGGTTCCAGGTTCGGGAAACTCAAAACCAAAACCCAGATTTTCCCGATAGCCAACAACAATCACCCTTTGCCTATCTTGCGGAACACCAAAATTTCTAGCATTCACCAACTTGTACGAAACCCGATACCCGATGTCCTCAAACTGCGATAATATATAAGTGAAAGCATCCTTGTTTCTGGCAGCCAAGATACCGCTAACATTCTCAGCTAAAAAAAACAAAGGCTGCTTGTCCCGCACAATTCTGATATACTCCCAGAAAAGTTGACCCCGACAGTCATCAATCCCTCGTTTAGCGCCTGCTTCACTCCAACTTTGACAAGGAGGCCCGCCAATTATCCCAATACAGTTGGGAATTTCATCAGATTTGATTTTTCTGATATCTCTGCCATCTAAAATAGTTTCAGGATGATTGAAATTATACGTATCCCAAATAGACTTATCATATTCATTCGCCCAAACCGGATTAAACCCAGCCAAGCGAAAACCCAAATCCAACCCCCCACAACCAGAAAACAAAGAAATAATATCCAAAGCCACCTTTTTTAACCCGCAATAAATACAATAAATCAATTATAAACCTCTATTTTATAAGATATCTATCTCTTACTTCTCTCCCTCTGCGCCCTCTGCGGTTAATAAAAAAAAATCTAATTCACACACAAACAGAACTTATCATCCTCAATGAATGCAGAATCCATCCTCCAATCTTACCAACACTTCGGCGTCCACCTCGGCCTAGAAAGAATCCACCAACTTCTCCAAAAACTAGACAACCCCCACAAACAAGTATCAATTATCCACATTGCCGGCACCAATGGCAAAGGTTCCGTTTGCGCTTATCTCTCTTCCGTACTAACAGAAGCAGGCTATCGAGTTGGACGCTACACATCCCCGCACTTAATCGATTGGACAGAAAGAATTTGCATCAACCAAAAACCGATTTCCCCAACAGAATTGCAACAGTGTCTAGAACGAGTTGTCGCCGCTACTCAAAAAAACACCGAAACTCCCACTCAATTTGAAATAATCACCGCAGCAGCTTGGTTGTATTTCGCCGAACAAAAAACAGACATCGCAGTCATAGAAACTGGATTAGGAGGAAGATTAGATGCGACTAACGTTTGCGAAACACCTCTCGCTAGCGTCATTACTTCTATCAGTCTCGACCACTGGCAAATACTCGGCCCCACTGTGGCAGATATTGCGGGGGAAAAAGCGGGAATTCTCAAATCGAAGTGTCCGGCAGTTATCGGAGAATTGCCAGAATCAGCTAGAATAGTAGTAGAAAAACGCATTCAAGAATTAGACTGTCCGGCAACTTGGGTAAAACCAGCAATAGATTTAGGACAAGGATTCGCAGAATATCAGTTAAATCAAAATGCAGTTAAAATAAAATATCAATTGCCACTGCTGGGAACAATTCAACTAATGAATTCAGCAATTGCGATCGCAACTTTGCAAACTCTCCAAAACCAAGGATGGCAAATATCCCCAACCGCCATCGAAAACGGTATCGCCAAAACCCAATGGCCCGGAAGACTCCAGCAGA
Organism: Microcoleus sp. M2_D5; assembly: GCF_036701935.1. Classification (NCBI taxonomy): domain Bacteria; kingdom Bacillati; phylum Cyanobacteriota; class Cyanophyceae; order Oscillatoriales; family Microcoleaceae; genus Microcoleus; species Microcoleus sp. M2_D5. The sequence continues at coordinate 99,564 of NZ_JAUBRP010000008.1, forward strand.
CAACTTGGAAAAACCGCAATATATTAATTGACGGCGCGCACAACCCCGCCGCCGCGATCGCCCTGCGCGAATATGTAGATAATCTTAACAGTTCCCAGCCACCGATTAACTGGGTAATCGGCATTCTGGGGACTAAAGACTGCGATGATATTTTGAAAGCATTACTCAAAAAGGGCGATCGGCTTTACCTAGTACCCGTACCAGATCAAAACTCATCATCCCCCGCAGAATTAGCCGCCCAAGCTCAAATTATCTGCCCCGAATTAACTCTCTGTCAAGCCTTCCCCGACTTAACAACAGCTTTAGATGCTGCTGTTACAGGCGACAACCTAACAATCCTTTGCGGTTCGCTTTATCTCGTCGGCTATTTTCTGCAACAACAACAATCCCAAGCTTAAACGCATCAGAATTGTGTTTCTTCCTCAGTAAAGATAGGAGGCCACAATTCAGAAACGGGCAATTCCCAACCGGGAAAAAGTTCTGCTACTGTTAAGATATCGCCATTTCCTAAAACAGTCGGTTCACCTGTAGATCGATAAACAGTCACTGTTTCTTCATCAGGATCGATCAGAATTCCGACAATCGCACCCAACTCTATAAACTTCAAAACCTTGGTTTCTATAGGCTTAATGCGATCGCTCTGAGATTTAATCTCAACCACCAAATCGGGGACAAGTTCTCCAAAATAACGCGGACTTTGGCGCAAGCGGGCGGCGCGCACAAAAGAAACATCCGGCGCTTTCACATTCGTATCCGGCATGATGAAACCGCCTGCGGAGTCAAAGACTCTCCCCAAGCGACGGGGATAAACCCAGTTACCCAGCAAACGAATCAAAATACTGCTGATTTCACTGGATACGATGTCTGATGGCCCCACAATTGAAAGTCTCCCGTCTTCTAGTTCAATTTTGTAATCTAAACCCGCTTCGGAAAAAAGGGTTTGAACTTGGTTTAAATCTTTGAGTGTCATCGCTGGCATAAGAATTTTATCCTATTCTGAGCTGAGTTTTGATTTTAACACGAGTCAAATTTCTGAATATTTGAGGAATTCAGGCTGTATTCGTACAAATCATCAATTAAGCTGAATTGAGAAAGGCGATCGCACGGGATAAATAAACCCGGTTTCTGGGATGAGCGATCGTTCTGACCGACAAACATTTACCTCTAAAATAGTCGAAATTGACTTATCCAGAGTTCTCCTCCGACTCCGCCTTGTGAAGAGGCGGTAATTTCATCATTCGATAATAACTTAAAAGCTAATATCTGCTTATATATGGCGGCACAGATTACCATTATTTAATAATACGTCAAGTTGCAGAAAAAAGCAAGGGGTGAGAGCAAAAAAGATTAATGCCTAATGCCCAATGCCCAATGCCAAATTTTTGTTACAATACAAGTGAATTTAGAAAAATTTAGAGATAAAAGTTTATGAGCAGCCTTATATCGGTGCAAACGCTAATTGAATATATAGAAGCTTTGCCAGCCCAAGAGCAAACTTTACTATTTGACGAGCTTTTCAGGCGAAACACAATCAAGCAGCTTCAGGAAAACAATACAGCAGCAGTGAAGGCGTCTATGATGGCAGAAAGAGAAAAGCCGCGCCAGGAAAACAGCAAGCATACAGTTAAGACAAAAACACTCTTAACAGGTAACGCTACCTGCGACATTCGCGCAGCCGATCGCACTAACTTTGGGGGCGATCTCGACAGCTCAACTGCTCACATAATCATTAAAAACGAATCAGACAGAACAGTAAGTGCAGCGTTGCTGGGATGGCCCGAATGCAAAGCTTTTGGCGAGACGCGATCGCAAGCACTGCAAAACCTTCACGATTTAGTAAATGCCCAGCTAGCCGAAGCAGAAATCGTCTCTGTCAAACTCACGAATAGTCGATCGAACAATCCTTGGGTGAGGTTAGCTGGTAAGTATGAAAACGATCCGTATTACGATGAGGTATTGGCACACATAGAAGAATATCGCCGCGAACTCGATGCAGAAACCGAAGCTTATTACAGTCAAATTGACGATGCGGTTGAGACAGAATGAGCCTATAGATACTTGATACGAATTGTTTCTCCGATTGGCAAAAGAATGAGCCAATGATGGTGCAGCGAATCGAGGTTAACGCAGAAAACCTTGCTGTAACTATCGTAACCGTAGAGGAAGTAATTCGCGGCTGGTTCGATTTTATCAGAAAGGCTTCGACATCTTCGCAAGCGGACAAATTAGTATGGGGTTACACCAGGTTATGGGATACATTAGATGATTTCAAAAATCTCAACATTCTGAAATTTGACCCGAATGCTTTCACTATTTACACTGAGTTACGCCGTCAAAAAATACGCATCGGCACGCAAGATTTGCGGATTGCTGCTATTGTACTTGCTAATAATGCTATCCTCGTTACGCGCAACTACCGAGATTTTTCGCAAGTCCCTGATTTAGTGCAGGAAGACTGGACAATTCAACCTTAAAAGTAAGCGCGATTGCTAATCGTAGGGTGCGTCGCCATCGAATTTTTCGCGATGATTGGAAGCTCTGCGAGGCGACGCACCTTACATTTAAAGGCTGATATCTGCTTATATATGGCGGCACAGATTCCCATTATTTAACAATAGGTCAAGTGACCTAAAAAAGCAAGGGGCGAAATAAAAAAAATCCCGCCCCAGCTTCACTTAAAAAACTACCTTTGATCCCAAGCCTTAGCCGCATCAGCCACAGCTTGATCTACCGACTTCTCATCCAACATTGCCGCCTGCAAATTGTCATAAATCGCCTTTTGCAACTTCTTAACATCCTTGAGAGGCGGAATCAATAGCTCGGCGGAAGTCAACCCAGAAGCACTAACAATCCGAGCTCGATCGGCAGCAGCAGCATCAGCAGAAACAGTCTTAAAATAATCGTCCTGCAAAGCCTCAACCGTAGAAGGCAAAACATTAGCAGCCTTAGCAAAAGCCAACTGATTTTGAGAATTAGTCACGTACAAAGCAAACTTGACAGCATCATCAGGGCGCTTGCTGTCGCGGGGCACAACCAAATTCATCACCGCCACAGTCTTCTTGCCGGTTTCCCCCGTAATTTGAGGCGCAGCAGCCGAAACAGCACCAATACTCGGAGCATTCTCAGCAATCGCCTTCAAAAATTGAGGGCCCGAAGCTAAAAAAGTAGTTTCTCCAGCTTGATAAAGCTCGATCGCCCTGCGATGTCCCTGCACCAAAACATCCTGCGGCAAAAGTCCGTCTTTGTACAAATCTACCCAATACTGAAAGACTGCTTTCCCCTTAGCAGTATTAAAAGCCGCCTTGCCTTTAGCGTCCACCAAAGGCACACCCATCTGCACGAAAGATTGCAAAACTTCCGCCGAATCTTCCGGCACAAAAGTCACAAAAAAAGCAAACTTACCAGTCTTTTCCTTCACCTGCTTGGCAACAGTTGCCAACTCGGCATAAGTAGCAGGAGGCTTAGCAATTCCAGCCTTCTTCAACAACTCCGTATTGTAAATTGTCACCCCAGTCGTGAGATACCAAGGAATGCCAAAAGTCTTGCCGTCGAGTACACTAGCTTTCCAGATATTTGGGAGATAGAGCTCGCGAACTTGCTGCGGAATTCGAGAGTCCAAATCCAGCCAAGCATTGCGTCCCGCCAACAGCGAAGCAAAATCGGGATTTAGGTTAACCACATCCGGCGCAGTTTTCGCCGAAACAGCCCCCAAAATCTTGCTTTCCATCGCCGACCAAGGAACGTCCACCCAGCGCACCTTCACCCCCGGATTTTCGGCTTCAAAACCGGCGATCGTCTTGTTGAAATACTCAGTAAACTGAGGTTGAAGCTGCATAGTCCAGAACTCGATTTCCTGCGTATTATTTGCCTGGGAATTCACAGCCGGCTTGCTGCAACTCACCACCGCAGACAGCAGCAGTCCCACCAGCCCAAAAACAGCAAACAGTTGCCAAGATTTACGTTTCATAGAATAAAATTTGAGAGTTATGGGAACCGTCATTCGATTTGAGATTTTAGATTTTAGATTTTGGATTGACTTGCGCGAGATTAATTCGGGGGACGCAAGGATTTTAGATTTGAGATGCTTTCGATTGACTTGCGCGAGATAAATCACGTGGCGGGTAACACCTTTGAAATTCGCTTGTCATACAAAGGCACGCGCGGCGAAGCTATCCCGTAGGGAATCGCCCGAATCAAGCGCGATGAGTCAGTAACAGAGTTTTGTACCTGGGTTCAGGAGCGAGATAGTCTGTTTTTGTGCAGAATCGGCAGGTTTTCGGTCGATCGAGCTGGAATTTATTGACATTCTCCGCAGAATAGCTATTGTCAAGTAAATTGGATAGCATAAAATCGGAACTAGCGATCGCGCAACACAGACTGAGCTGTGCAGAAGAAGGCGGGATACCGAGATTACAGCACTCTTGCGGCAGTTGGAAACCAACCCTCCAACACGCCTGCGCGCTGAATCAGGCTGGCCAACTACAAAAGAAAAAAATAGCAATTATCGGCGACCCAATCACATGGTTAACTTTTTCAAAGGTCTACTTTCCCAACGCCAGCCAGGAATCGGGATCGAAATAGCCCCAGACCGCATCAACATCATTCAGCTCGAAAAGAAAGCTCAGGCATTAAAATTAGGCATCCTAGCCTCAATAGAAGTTCCAGAAGACTATGTACAAGAAGGACAAATAGTCGATCCGCCGGGAATGGCAGAACTAATACGTACCGTCCTCACGGACAACAAAATCAAAGCCAAGCGAGTAGCCACAGCCATTCCCGGCCGCGAAGCAGTCATCCGCCTCATCCCAGTTCCAGCAGAGCTCAACGAAGAAGAACTGCGGGATTACATGAACGCAGAAGCAGGACTGTACTTGCCATTTCCTAGAGAAGACGCCGACGTAGACTATCAAAAAATAGGTCTTTTTGTAGATGACGACGGAGTAGAAAAAGTGCAAGTCGTCTTAGTAGCAACCCGCAGAGAAGTTACCGACACATACATCGAAACATTCAAAGAAGCCGGACTAATTATAGACGTACTAGAAGTAACCAGTTTTGCCCTAATCCGCACCCTCAAAGAACAACTGCAACAATTTTCCTCCCAAGAAGCAGCAGTTCTCACCGCCATAGAATTTGACAGCACCGAGTTAGCTATAGTAGTGGACGGCATACCTCAGTTCAACCGTACCATCCCGATCGGCACCTACCAAATCCAGACCGCTCTCAACCAAGCCATGAACCTGCCGCCAACCAGGGACACCAGCGAACTGCAAGGCATGACCCTGCCAGTCACAGATACAATGGGCGCATCGGGAGACGCCAATCCGGGAACAAATGCGATGATCAAAGTATTGGGAGAACTAGCAGACGAACTGCGCCGCTCAGTAGACTTTTACCTCAACCAGAGCGAAGAACTCGAAGTAGCGCAACTGCTGCTAGCAGGCCCGGGAGCTGCGATCGGCAAACTCGACGAATTTTTTATGCAAAGATTAAGCTTGCCCGCATCTCAAGTCGATCCCATCGAAACCCTAGGACTCGAAATCAGCCAAGAAATTACCCCAGAACAGCGAGCAGGTTTAGGAGTCGCCCTAGGTTTAGGACTGAGGGAGGTTATGTGACCTAACAGTTTTAGATAAAGTCCTGGACGCACACGGGGGCAAAAACCCGGTTTCTGCGTCAATATCTCGGATCGAGCCACGATTTTTCGGAGAAACCGGGTTTTTTTGACCTTAGTCCTAAGATAGAAAAACCGATTTGAGAATTTTAGGTAAAAACCCCTGCCAAAAGAAGAAGGCAGAAAGCAGAAGGTAGAATATTGGAGGTAGAAGGTAGAAGGTAAAAGGTAGAATATATCTGAGCTAGAAGCAGCCCCTTCCTTCAGTAGAAGGCAGAAAGTAGTTTCTTTCTTCCCTAAATAAATCCTTCACTTGTACCAGCAATCTTGGATTCTGTCTAAAATCTAAAATTTCTAATTTAAATCTATAGCAACAGCCAAGACTGTTAGTACCTTCTTAATTGCTGAAACATTAGCGGTAGATCACTTTTTGCTTCTACCTTCTACCTTCTGCCTTCTGCCTTCTGCCTTCTGCCTTCTGCTATAAAAACGAGTGAAGCCATGTACAGCCTAGATATTAATTTTCTCAACGACCGTCCCGACTACAAACCCGTTGCAACCAAAAGCCCAGCTAAAAAAAGTTCCGGTGGAGCCAAAGACCAACTGCCCATATATGGGGCGCTGCTGTTTGCCCTTGGCATCAACGCCGCAGTCATGGGCGCCTGGTGGTGGAAGACTAACGAAAATACCAACTTGGCGACAGAACAAGCAGCCATCGACCAAGAAGTGGCCAAGTTAAACACTCAAGCCAACACCATCAAAGCCATCAACGCCGAAACACAACAAGTTACCGCCGAATACCAAGCATTAGCCGGAGTATTCGACCAAATTAAACCTTGGTCGGCGATGCTGCAAGACCTCAGTGCCCGCACTCCCGCCGGAGTGCAAATTGGCAAAATCGAGCAAATCGACCCCAGTCCCTCCCCCGTTGCAGCAGCACCCCCACCCCCCGCAGCAACTCCCGCTGCTTCCCCAGGGGCGAGTCCGTCTCCAGCAGCCAGCCCCGCCCCGGCAGCACCTCCCGTCCCCGTCGTCCCGCAGCAGGCATCAAAAGTGCAAATTTCAGGGATAGCCAGTACCTTTGCTCAAGTTAACGACTTTATGTTGCTAGTCCAGCGCTCTCCTTTCTTCCTTAACACCGATACCAAACTGATAGCGGCCACATTAAAAAACAACCCCGCACAATTGCAAGTACGCAACCAAAACGCAGCACCAGCAGAACTTCCCAAACTGCGACCGGTGGTGGAATATAAAATTGAAACGACGCTCAGCCCGACGGGGGCCTCCGAGTTGCTCCCCGAACTGCGAAGCAAGCAAGCAGACGGGCTCGCAATACGGATAGAAACACTTCAAGAAAAAGGAGTGCTAGAACCACAAAAACCAGAGGTGAAAAAACAATGACAGCAAATCAGTTTATTCCCAGCGGCGCACAAGCAGAAGAGACAGGGACTCAGGAAATATTCGGCATTAAGCTGACACCCCAAGTCCAAGCAATCGGCATCGCGGTTCTCGGCCTCCTGATTGCCGGCGGCCTAGGCTACCAGTTCGTACTGCCCGAATTCCAAAAAAACGGCGAATTGCAGCAAAAAATTGCTGAAAGCGAGCAAACGCAAGAGCAATTGAAAACTCAAATTCAAAAAAAGGCAGAAGCAGAAGCCAAGCAAGAAGAAGCAAAACAGCGCCGCGCCAACGTGACGGCAATGTTTGCCAGCGACGCCAGCGCCAACACGCTGTTGCTTGACATGACCCAACTCGTTAATAGAATCAACGCGGGCGTGCAAGGAGATGACCTCAAGGCTAAAATTACAAAATTTGAGCCGGATATGCCGCCAGCAGCAGCAACCGCCGCGCCGGGAACTGTAGACCCTGATATTCTGGCAGATACCTCCTTCGGGCCGTCCCTGGCTGGCAAGCTCAGACGCAAAAAATTTAAGGTAGAGTTTGAAGGCACTTTCGCTCAAACCCGCAATTTTATGCGTAACTTGGAGTTGATGCAGTCGCTGTTGGTAGTGAGGAATTTGAAATCTGAATTGCTAGCATCAAGTCAGCCAATTGAAGTTGATTTTTTGAAAGGGAAAATAGTTCCTGTGGAGCAACCGCCAACAAAAATTAAAACTGCTTTTGACTTGCACGCGCTGCTGCCGTTAAAGCAAGAAGAAAAACCGCAAACTCCGGCTCCGAGTCCTGGTGCTAGGTAGCGGTAGTTGGGCAGATAGATATTAGCTATTGTTCCCAACTCGCTATTTCACAAGAAAGGAGAAGGCAGAAGGTTTAATTTTGAAGATTGAAGGTAGAAGTCAAAAAAGTATGAAGGCCACAAAAATATTTTTATATGGCACTCAACAATTTGCTCTAAAACCTAATTTCTTCTAATACCAGTTTCTCAAAGTAATGGAACTGTATAGCAATCCTTGTATGAGTCGTAATTTTTTTAGCCAACCCCAACCATCCCCTTAAAAAGGGGAGGGAGTAAGAAATCCACAAATGATGCGAGGATTGCTGTAGGATAGCTTCTAACCCTGATATCATCATTTATTCCCTATCGAAAATAGAACATCGAAAAGGGCATAAATTCTTCCTTCAAAAAGGCTCGAACCCTTGAATATTTTAGTCAGTTTAGCAGCTAGCGACAAAAGACTGCGAACAAAAAATACAAATTGTAGTGGAGGAGAGAACGTGAAACAGCATCTACGGTTAAGTGGAGGACTCTTATGCAGCATGGCCGGAGTTCTCGTAGCCCAAGCCCCCGTCTTGGCAGTGCCGACTCAAGTCACAGGAGTGCAAGTAAGTCAAGCTAATAATGGCGTAAATATTGTGATGGCGACAGAAAAGGGCGATCGCCCGCAAGTTTTCGCCATCAATAACGGCAATACTTACCAAGCCACAATTATCAACACCCAGCTCCGCTTACCACAAGGCAACAGCTTCCGTCAAGATAACCCCGCTCCGGGAATTTCTTCAGTAGAAATCAGCCAGGTAGAGGCTAACAGCATCCGCGTTGTAGTAGCCGGCACCAACGGAGTTCCCAACGGACAAATTGTTCCGGGACAAGGCCAAAGCATCGTCCTCAGCGTTGCCGGAGTAGGTGGCACAGCACAGTCTGCCCAAACTCCACCCCCGCCCCCTCCGGGACTGCCGCTGAGCCAAACAGCTCCCCCGCCGGCTCCCCAAGTCCGCACCTCGCAAAACCCAGGCGTGCTGCTGCCAAATCCCCAAGTTACTGTTACCAGAAACGATCGCCCGCCCCTCCCCAGCGAGATTCAATCTCAGGCAAATCAGGCTGCGCCTTTCCAGCCGCGGGCCGTGGCTCCGCCCTTGGGAGATATCGCGGTGTCTAACATCGCCCCCGGCGTGGGAAATATTGAACTGAGTTCGGGAGAACGCATCCCCCGCTTGGTGCTGCGGGATGCCCCAGTCAGGGACGTTTTGGCTCTGCTGGCCCGCGCTGCGGGCTTGAACATTGCTTTTACAGGCGGCGGGGCCCCTGCTCAACCGGGGCAGCCCGCAGTGCCCGGTCAGCCGGGAGCCTCCGGCTCAGATGAAGGGCCAAAGATTTCTTTGGACATCGAAAATGAGTCGGTGCAAGATGTCTTTAATTACGTGCTGCGGCTCAGCGGGCTGCAAGCAAACCGCCAGGGGCGGACGATTTTTGTAGGGACGAGCTTGCCGATCGACTCGCGCAATATTATCATTCGGACTCTGCGGCTCAATCAAGTTCGGTCTACGGATGCAGCTAACTTTTTGAGCGCTCAAGGCGCGGAAACTCAACTGCCGATTACTCGCGTGACTATTCAAAGCGTGGGCCAGGGAAATGCTGCGCGGGATGTAGAAATTCGGGAACCCGACATTAAGGCGATCGGCGCTAGGGAAGGCACGGGGCCGCTGTTGCTGAGGGGGCTGTCCGTGCTGGCCGATTCTCGGCTCAATTCCATCACTTTAGTGGGCGATCCGCGCAAAGTTGACATGGCTGTGGCTTTCTTGACACAGCTAGATTTGCGTCGCCGTCAAGTCGCTGTCAACGTCAAGGTGATCGATATCAACTTGTTGGGAAACAACCAAACTAACAGCAGTTTCTCTTTCGGAATTAATAACAATTTCTTCGTCAATGACAATGGGGCGGCAAGTCTCAATTTTGGCGGCATCAATCCGCCCAGTGGGACTGCCCTTGGGGGGATCAACGCTCGACCGATCGTCCCCAATCCCCTAGGAACCCCGGATGTTTTCTACGATGCGAACGGCCGGCGTATCGTGCCGTTTACAGGTCAAGGTCTCGAAGGCCCCGCCAAAGGTGCGTTCCTCGATCCCATAGCCCCAGTTACTAATGACCCCACGCGAGTTGGAATTACGGATTACGAGCCTGGATCGGCAACCGCTTCGGGAAGTGCAACTTTCGGCCTGTTCCCGCTGTTCCAATATCCCAGGAGGTTCCTGTCGGCGTTGCAGGCAACTATTCAGAGCCAAAATGCCAAAATCCTGACCGATCCGACTCTGGTGGTTCAAGAAGGAGAAACGGCGAATGTGAATATTACTGATGAGGTGATCAGCAACATCACGTCCGACACCCAGACTACCGGAAATACAAGTACCACAACGGTGACGGCAGTCAAAGACAGGGCCGGTTTGCAGTTGGGGGTGGCGATCGACCGGATTGACGACAACGGCTTTGTCTCTCTGCGGGTGAACCCGATTATCAGGACACCGGGCGTCCCTCAAAACCTGAGCACGGGCCCGAACACAAATACTATCAGGCTGCTGGGCGAGCGATCGTTGCAATCGGGGCTAATTCGCCTGCGGGACGGTCAGACTTTGATTGTTTCGGGGATTATCCGCGACGAAGAACGGGTTACAGCGAACAAGATTCCGATTTTGGGAGATTTGCCGATTATCGGTTCGCTGTTCAGGAGCACCAGTAAGGCCAACCAGCGGGCAGAGTTGATTGTATTGCTGACTCCGCAGATTTTGGATGATAGCGATCGATCGAACTTTGGCTACCAAAACAGCATCAGTCCCGACGCGCGCCAACTGTTGCAGCGCAGTCAGCCCGTCCAGCCGAGACAGTAGGAACGAAGGAAGAAGACATGGGTGTCAACTTTCCACGCTCTTTCCCCTGAGTCCGACAGTCCGACAGGGGTTGAAACCCCTGCCTCAAAGAAGACAGTCCTCGCTCAAGAGGACTAAAGAACTGATTAGTCCTCTGCAAAAGGACTATCAATCACTCTTTGAGTCGTCTTCAGACGACTTTCGCTATGAGACAGGGGTTTCAACCCCTGGCGGGTTTCGGGAGAATGAAACAGTCCTGGCCCACGGGGAAAAGAAAGGGGAAAGAAAGAAGGAAGAACGAAAAAAATTTTCCTTTAGCCCTTGACAAATTACATTTTATTCCTTCTATTTCTATTTTTTTGAGATGGCAAATCCACCGAGGCGAGAAATCTTGTCTCCAAGGTGGTATTTTTTTACCTAAATTTTGGGATTAATTACAAAAATTAGCCAGTTCCATATAAATTAAAGGTTCCACCGATCCATAACGGTCGGCAAGACTTTAGAATAATGCAGTGAAAATTAGATGCTGTGGGGTTTTCAGCAGTTAGAAACAAAAATTCCTTTTCTGACCAATTACCCTAGGGTAATTGGTATTCAGCAGGAGTTGTGATTCGGGGAAGCGGACGGGAGCAATCGGGAACCACCCAAACCTCCCAATCCACACCTCAATCCAGTTGATAACTCACAGCTAATAGTTGAACTAACTCTGTTTAACGTAATTTTGCAAATCGAGAAGGACTTCGCAATGAACAAAGGTGAATTGGTTGATGCAGTGGCGGAAAAGGCTAGCGTGACGAAAAAACAGGCAGATGCTGTTTTGAGTGCGGCCCTGGAAGCAATCATGGAAGCTGTCTCCGATGGCGACAAGGTGACGCTGGTCGGTTTTGGCTCGTTTGAGTCGCGGGAACGCAAGGCCCGCGAGGGTCGCAATCCCAAAACTGGCGACAAGATGGAAATCCCGGCAACCAGAGTTCCTGCATTTTCCGCAGGGAAGTTGTTTAAGGACAGAGTTGCACCGCCGAAAAACGCAGAATAGCTGGCAAACTGAGTCTTGATTAGACCTTTACACGGTGGGAATTTAGCTTGGGCAGCCGCACTGGCAGGCTGCCCTGCCTCTGCTATTGTCGATTTTTCTGCGAGTATCAGTCCTTTGGGCCCTCCTGAGTCGGCACTGGCTGCGATTCAATCACACTCGAGCAGTCTGACGGCTTACCCAGACCCGGATTATGGGGAGCTCAGGACTGCTTTGGGGGAGGCTTTGAATGTTGACCGGGATTGGATTTTGCCGGGGAATGGTTCGGCGGAATTGTTGACTTGGGCGGCTTGGGATTTGTCGAAGCTGGAGGGGACTTATGTGGTGACTCCGGCTTTTGGGGATTACTCGCGGGCTCTTTCGGCTTTCGGCGCGCAGGTGCTTAAATGTCCTTTGGAACTCGAATCTTGCACCATTGTCAAGAACGGGCAAGATGCCCATTCCACAAGAGAGGAATTTTCTGGTGGAACAGGCATGATGCCTGTTCATAAACAAGTAATTGAAAATGGTGCAACATCTGAGTTGGATCTGAAATCGTTGGACGTTGGGGCCCGAAGCCGGTTAGTAACGGATGATTTGTCGGTTTCTAACGGTTCCCTTGTCTCCCCTTCTTTTCGTATCCCAGTTCCTCTGGCTCTCGATGCCCCCTCTCGACGAGGTTTGCTACTGAATAACCCGCACAATCCTACGGGTTTGCTGTTTGCTAGGGAGGCGATTTTGCCTTACGTGAAGCAGTTAGGTATGGTGGTGGTGGATGAGGCCTTTATGGACTTTCTACCGCCTTCTGAGCAGGAAACTTTGATCGATGCTGTTGAGGAGTTTCCGAATTTGGTGATTTTACGATCGCTCACTAAATTCTATTCTCTGCCGGGACTGCGGTTGGGCTGCGCGATCGCCCATCCCGATATTCTGCGCCGCTGGCAGTTACTGCGCGATCCTTGGCCTGTGAATGCTTTGGCTGCTGCTGCTGCTGCTGCTGTGGTTCGAGATGCGGCTTTTGAGCAGCAAACTTGGGATTGGCTGCCTGTTGCTCGCTTTGAGCTATTTGAGGGTTTGGCTAATTTGCCGGGTTTGCAGCCTTTTGCCGGGGCGGCTAATTTCTTGTTGGTTGAGTCGTCGGTGTCGGTTTCTTCGATTCAAAAAAGTCTGTTGGAACGACACCGGATTTTGATTCGGGATTGTTTGAGTTTTCCTGAGTTGGGCGATCGGTTTTTTCGGGTGGCTGTGCGCTCAAGGGCGGACAATCTGCGGTTGATTGCTGGACTTAAAGAAGTCATTAGTCAGTAGTCAGTTGTCAGTTGTCCGTTGACAAACCGATTTTATTGGTCGTTCGAGCGCACCTACTCAAGAAACCCGGTTTCTCTGATAAATCTTGGATTTTGCAGCGAAGTATCTAGGAAGAAACCGGGTTTCTGACCCCGCGCGCCGATCGCCCTAAACTACTAACTAATGACTACTGACTAATGACAATTCCCGCATCCAGGATACAAGCTCCCGGATTCATCCGTCCCGAAATAAAAAACCTGTATCAGATGAAACTTGCCGAACGTATTTATCCGTGGTCAATGCTTCAAATCTAAAATCTAAAATCTAAAATCTAAAATCTAAAATCTAAAATCGATTGACTTCTTTATTTATGCTTGATTATGATTTAGTGATTATTGGTGGAACTCCGGCCGGACGTTATGCTGCTTTGACTGCAACTAATTTCCCGGCCCGCGTTGCTTTGGTGGAACCGCTAAGTAATTCCCAAGATTTGCCGAGTGGGGGGAAAGAGTCGATCGACCTTGGTTTGAGATACAGCCAAACTTTGAGGGAGGCTGCTCGTTTTGCTCAGCAGATCGGCCGCCAGCAGTTGGGAGTTCGCTGGGAAGTTGCGAATTCCTCCATGCCGCTCAAATTGCGGTTTGACGGGGTTCTAAAGTGGGCAGATGATGTTGTTTCTAATTTGTCAGAAATTGATTCTCTCGGCCTTTTGGCTACTCGCGGGATTGATGTTATTTTTGGCAACGGCGAGTTTGTTGCGAAACCGGATTTGGCTTTTGTTGTGGGCGGGCGAAAATTGCGATCGCTCTGTTATTTGCTAGCTTGTCCAACTCTGCCGGCGATTCCCAATATTGAAGGACTTTCGTCTGCTGGCTTTTTTACTTCGGAAACTGTTGGGGAATTAGCAAAACTTCCCCAGTTGCCTAAAAGTTTGGCTGTAATCGGCGCAGATCCCAGCGGTGTCGAAGTGGCTCAAACTTTTAGGCAACTGGGGGTTGCTGTCACTTTGGTGGTGAAAAGTTCGCACATTTTGGCTAAAGAAGACCGGGAGGCTGCTGGTTTGGTGCAAGCTGGAATGGAAGCTGAGGGAGTGCGGATTCTGACTGCTACTGAGGTGACTCAAGCTAGGGTGATTGATGGTAAAAAGTGGATTCAAGCTGGACCAAGGGCGATCGAAGCTGAGGAGATTTTTCTGGCTGCGGGTAGAGGACACAATTTTTCTTCGTTAAATCTCGAAGCGGCTAAGGTTAAATTCAGCGATCGGGGGGTGATTTTAAATGAAAAGCTGCAAACAACTAATCACCGAATTTACGCGATCGGCGATGTTGCTGGGGGTTATCCGTTCCCTCACATCGCTAATTGCGAAGCTGCAGTTGCTGTGAAAAATGCTTTGTTTTTGCCGCTGTTTCAAATAGATTATCGCGGGATTCCTTGGGCGATTTTTTCCGATCCGCAGTTGGCGAGGGTTGGCTTGACTGAAGCGCAAGCAAGGCGCCGTTTTGGAGACGATCTGATTGTTTGTCGGGAATATTTCAAGAATGTTGAAAGAGCTCAAATGTCCGGGGATACAACTGGTTTTTGTAAGATTGTCGGGCGTCGCAACGGGGAGATTTTGGGAGCGAGCATTGTGGGGCCGCAAGCTGCTGAGTTGATTCACGCGATCGCTTTGGCTGTGCGTCACGGGATGAAGGTTGAGGCGATCGCCCAACTTCCTTATATTTGGTCGAGTTTTTCGGAAATTAGCGGTCAAACTGCTGCTGTTTGGGAGTCGCAGCGCTTGGGCAGAAATACTTTTTCGCGGAATTTATGGGAGAATTTGTTTCACTGGCGCAGGTATTGGAAGTGATAGTTTTGGGAATGGGGAATTGGGCATAGGCCTCCGTGTGCATAGGGAATTGGGAAGTCTATTTTTATTCAAAGCTGTTGATTTAGTGGTTAACTATGAATATGATAATAAATATCAAAAATTGAATACAGTCCAGACACACTACTACTATCCGAGGTTTGATTCATGGATTGCAAAACAGCTACTTTGGTTTACGAAACAGGAAATCCCCTGGAAAAGATTCGCGAGATGTTTCCAGAAGCTTGGCAATTTTTGACAGATCAGTCTTTGGCTTTTGTTGCGGGGAAAGATGATGCTTTTGATGCGGAAATTAAAAAGTCGATCGGCAAAACGCCTTTTGGGTTCAGAATTACTCACCGCTCCGATACTGAACAGTTGACAAAGGATATTTCTGAACTGTTGGGCGATATTACTTCTCGGTTGCTTTTAGAACAGCATTTTTCTCAAGTTGTGGGTCGTCCTCTTTATTTCAGCACGATTTGCTGTTCTAGCCACCTGACGGCCGATCGCGAATTGACTTTGGATGAAGTTCTGCCAATTCAGCGGGCTGCGGTTAAGTTACAATAGTCATCAGGAGTCATCAGTCATTAGTTATTAGTAATTAGCAACACTCGCAATCGGTTGTTTTGCCTGTGGAACGAAACCCAACACGAAAGTTTGTAAGTAGCAATTTGTGAAAGTGGTAGGATTCGGGCTAAGTTAAAAAGTTAGATCGAATCCGGTGACATCGGAATTATTTAACCGCAGAGAACACAGAGAACGCAGAGGGAGAGAAGAGACAGATGAATAATTCAGATGCTAACAGATTTGATATTACTTGCCAATAACTAATAACTGATGACAGATGACTAATGACTGAGAACTAATGACTGCTCACTAATTATTGCGGGCGAGAGTGCAATGCTGGATTTGACGATCGCCGGTACAATGCGATCGCACGCCATTCTCGCCCCAGAAAGGTTTCTGGCGACTGGCCCCACTTGCAGCGCCGCTAAACCACCAGTCAAAAATAATTCGCATCCGGGCCAACGCAGGTGTTTGTCTAAGACTGGCAAACCTTTAACTATTTCAATGGGATGCGTTTCTAGCATTTCTTTGAACATTGGTTCGGCTGCAATGTCTAGTTTGGTGCCGGTTGCTAGCCAAATTCGATCGACAAATAATGTCTCCCCACCGCTGCAGTCAACCGTCCATCTGTTATTTTCCCACCGAACGCCAACCACTTCGCACTGTTCGTGAAATGTCAGTTTTTCGCTGCGGGAGAGCCTCCGCAACTGTGTCATAATTTCCGGTGTCATCGAGCCACCGTTGCGGGCTTGTTGAATGGTTTCCCAACGCGAATGGCAATCTGGTTCGGCGGCGAATCCTTTGAGGTATTTTGGCCCCAACCAACCGGGTTCGGCATCAAATAGTTTTTCTTGGAAATAGCGCCTCGTCATTAACAGGACTTTGGCTCCTCTGGCAATTGCTCCTACTGCTAAATGTCCGCTGGTTAGTCCGCCGCCGACAATTAATATTTGTTCTCCGTGCAATTGCAAAGTTCGCAAATCTACTTGATGGGAGTGGCGAATTCTTTCGGGGGGATGCTGTGTTTGAATTTGATTTGCCCACGCTGGTAAATGCGGTTTTCCACTGCCGGCGGCGACGATTACTCGGCGGGCGATCGCACTTTTTCCGTCTTCAAACCACAGGTGGAAACGGCCGGATTTCGGCTGAATGCGGGTTACTTTTGCTTTGATAACTCGATCGCCCAATTGCCACCTTTTTATTGTGTCGCCGCAAAATTCCTCAAATAACCGACTTCCGGGCAAATCGTAGGGGGGAAACAATTCCGAGGAGCGATTTTCGGCAAACCTCCGCAATTCGTAAGGGTTGGGATCGGGATGGTGCACTGCGGGCGATCGTAAATGCCCAATTTCTAAAGCTGCAAATTGCCTCCGCCACTGACTCAGCCATTCGCCGCTCGGATCGAATGCTAAAATTTTATCCCGGAGGCTCTTGCGTTTTTTTAATATGTGTGCAGTAAGAGTCAGGGCGTGGGGCCCAGCGCCGATTACAGCTAAATCAATTTGGGGCGGCGTGGCTTCTGAGTTCGCTTGCATGAGAATTGCTAATTTGCGAATGATAACAATTCTCATTATAGATGGCGCGAGCGTCAAGTTTACGCCTTTCGATAACCAGCAAGATTTCTGTTCCGCAAAAAGAGACAGGATGATACGCAAAAGCTCAGAAACCCTCTTGATGAGAGGTTTCTGCCCCGACAGGGACGCACTGCGACGCTCAGAAACCGGGTTTTTTAGCTCACCGAAATGAAAACCGAGATCGGAAAGCGTCGGCATCGTCCGTTTGCGTAGCCATATAAGGGTCGCGAATTAAATAACTTACAATTTTAATTGTTATTGTGGGATGGGCGTCCCGCCCGTCATGAGTGGACGGGCTATAAGAGCCCATCCCACTTTCAAGAGTGGAAGTTATTTAATTCTCATTCCTAAGTAAAACAACTTAGCCGACTGCCGATGTCATTGTCCGCTTCTGAACTTTGGCATTTAATACCTGATTTACTTCTGAGAGTTGGGCAGCTTGTTGTGGCATCTGGGCAAATAATTCAGCTTGCTCGCGGGCGACTCCCAAGTGCTCCGCAATCTGACGCAGAAACTCGATTTCCTCTGCTTCCGGCTTTAAACCCTGAGCCGCCCGAATTGTAATGATGACATTAAATTATGATGTAAACTAGACATTAGATTTACTAGGCGCTCGCCTTCAAGCATCGGTTTCAAAAACACTCTTAAGTACCTGATTAGCGTCTTAAGTTCCTCTTCCATGAACTGCGGTTGTTCCATAAGCCTTAGCTAAGTCCTTTTCTACTTAGTCTCAACTCAAGTATCAACAGCTCTTACATAAAATATTAAGTTGAGCTTTTAAAATCCCTCTTTCATAATTGGAATTTCCAAAATATGTTAAGAAAAATGTAATTAATGAATAGCAAGGCAGATCGAGGGAAAATAGTAGAAAGTAACTCTAAGAAGCTTCCGACTTGAAAGAAGTAGGAATACGTAGAAATGGCTAGCATAAAAAATCTTGTTCTAGGATATCACATTAACGAGCAAATATACGCAGGCAATCGAACTCTAGTTTATCGCGGTTGTCGGTCTTCAGATCGGCTGCCCGTAGCGATCGAGCTGCTGCGAAATGACTTTCCCCGCTTCAACGAACTGGTTCACTTCCGCAACCAGTACGTCATTGCTAAAAACTTAGATATCCCTGGCAGTGTCAAGGCATACAGCCTAGAGACTTACCACAACCACTATGCTCTGGTGATGGAAGACTTTGGCGGAATTTCCTTATGTAGCTACCTGGCTAATCTAGCATCCGAGAGCAACGAACCCCTAGAAGGCTTGCCCGTGAGCGAGTTTCTGCCTATTTCCATTCAAATTGCCAACTCCCTCGACGGACTTTATCGCCACCACGTCATCCATAAAGACCTCAAACCTGCCAACATTCTCATTAACCCCACCAGCAAACAAGTCAAGCTGATTGACTTCAGCATCGCTTCCCTACTACCGCGCGAAACCCAAGAAATTCAAAATCCCAACGTGCTTGAGGGCACTTTACCTTACATATCTCCCGAACAAACTGGGCGGATGAACCGAGGCATTGATTACCGCACAGATTTCTACTCGCTGGGAGTCACATTCTACGAATTATTAACAGGAAAGTTACCATTCCAAACAGACGATCCAATGGATTTGGTACACTGTCACCTCGCCAAACAGCCCCTCCCAGCCTCAAGTTTAAACCAGAGCGTTCCATTGGTGCTGTCGGAGATTGTCGGCAAACTGATGGCGAAGAATGCTGAAGCTCGCTATCAAAGCGCCCTAGGACTCAAGTTTGATTTGGAAATTTGTTTATTCCAGTGGAAAGAGACAGGGAGGTTAACTAACTTTAAAATAGGGGAGCGAGATTGGGAGCATGTCACTTTTGCAATAAGTATTTATACTTGTGCAGTTTTTGGCGGTCTACCAATTAAGCCATTTAAGTAAGCACATCGATGAGCCAATACCTGCCCAATATGTTCTGATTTCGTAAGGATTCAGGTAAAAATAGTTCCGCAGAGAGCCGAACAATATGGTAATGTAGTCAGATGAGCGAAAAGTCA
>NZ_JAUBRP010000009.1:0-116863 GCF_036701935.1 Microcoleus sp. M2_D5
TTTTAGGTCGGGGAGTTTTTCCATTCCTTGATCTAATGTCTATCTTGTCTTCTTGTCAAGGGGGTTGAGCAATTACCCTGGATGTTCGTCAATTTCAATCACAGTATCCGCTTCGAGCCATGTGGTTGGGTCGTTGAGTCTCATTTTCTGCCCATGTTTCCGTGGCCTACCGCGACCACTATAGGCTGGTGGTGCCGACCACAAACAGGCATTCTTTCGGACTCTCATTAAACAATCAGCTTGAATGGAAGCTTGCGCTAGCGCTAATACCCAAGTTGCATTGCCATATTCTCGGTCTAAGACTGCTAATACTGGGTTGATGCTCTGTTCACAGACAAGTTTAAGTTGGGAAGCTGCTTTTTCTATTGGTGAAGACCAACTACTAATTCGTTCATGTAGTAGGGGTAATGCCCAACTTCCTTCAGCTTCGGGTATCCACGCAATTGTACTGTACCCCTGTCCAATAATTACGCCTTCCTGATATTCATGGGTTCTTTCTTGTAATGTTTTGGCATCTGCTCTCCCCCATGCAGTATGGTCGATTGCCACTAATATGTGTTCCGTTGGGGGTGCTTCCTCCTGTAATTGCTGGAGATACAGCAGCATCAGTTTTTTCCGGTCTGGTCTACAGTCTTGTAAGGCTTCATAGACGCTTGACCATTGACGATTGAATAGCGGACTGAGCGAAAATTCCGCCAAACAAGCCGCATTCCTTGTTGTCATTACTGCATCCATCAGCTCGAATGTTGCATCTTTCGCCAGCACTAATAAATCGTATGCTGCTTGACGAAAGTCCTTTAATCGTTCACTGTTCATTAAGGGAGTGGATAGGTTTTCTTTTTCACCCTCATTCTCTCCCGGCGCGGTGGCTCAAGTCCTGCTTTTACCACCGTTCTCTCTTTTTTAGTCTAAACTCCAGTTACTTATGAACCAGGGTAAGCGCATCTAATTTCTAAATTCCCATATACAGCATTTGAGTAGAGACAAAAGCGCTACAGGCGGAAAAACCGTTCTCAATAAACACCAATAAACCCGAGTCCGCAGTGCTAAAACCCCTCGTTATTGACAAGATGCGTTTACGCTGACTTATGAACCTTTCCAAGCTTAAGTCTTTGACCTTGGATCACAGCACAAGTGTAGGCAATGGCAATAATTAAAATTAAATTTTTTAAACGCCGATCGTTGGCGTGACGTAAGGATTCAGGTCTGAAAAAGGGGAATGAGCTCAGGCCGAGGAAAGTCATAAGAATGGGCAGAAAGAGCCTCACGGAAAAAAGTCATTACTGAGCGAGCTTGAAAACGACAGGTTTGAATCACACTAAGTAGATCAGCAGTTTCCTCAAATCGCTTCATCGAACGAGAGCCACCAGACACTTCCGTTTCGTTACAGCTAGCCGTAAAGAACGTTCTGCTAAATTATTATCAGGAGGCACCGAGGGGTCATTGAGAAAATACCACCATTGTTCTGCCTTATCTCGTAAGGATTTGAGTAACAAACCTGCGGCATAACCAACTTGGCTCAACCAAGTGGCTAAAGCAAGATTCAATCGTATTTTGAAATCATCAGCCCAGGAGTCGTAGGTGAGTTTATCCTTCGTCTTTCGCCAAGACTCATGGGCGATAAAAGCTTCATCTATTAATGACAGAAATATTTGAGCGACTGCTGCGTTATTATTGTTGCCCGGAAGTCCCAGCACTTTCTTGAAATGCCGTCGTAAATGAGCCAGACACTTCTGTTGAGCTGTGATTGTGCCACCATTATAAACACTGAAATCATCTGAGCTTAAGACTCCAGCAAATTCTGTACCCAGCATGGTTTCTAGTTCCACCCGCCCCCTGGTATCTGCCGCATGAAATAAACAGAATCCTTCTCCACTAGCCGTCCATAGCCATTCTTTGACTCCCATGACACACCACGGCGTTTCATCTACAGGAACATTTGATTGAAGAGGTGCCCATTTCCACAGTGCATTGAGCGCTGGCTTGACTGCTGCTGCTACTCGTTGATTGGTTTTTTGGAGTGTTCCTACTCCCACTTCTATCCTGCCGAGTTCCCACAACAATTCAGTCAGCTTGGCGTAGGAAAGATGTCCATAATTCCCCAGCCAGACTAAGAGTGCTTGGAGATTAACGCTCAAGTCTTGTCCTGGAACTATTCCCAAGGGTGGTTCTCCTCTGACTACTGCACCACATTCGAGGCATTTACACGATTGTGTCTGATATTCGACGACTTCAATTGGTTTTGCTACTAGACTTGCTACTTGCTGTCTGTGGATGTTAATTACTTCACTTAATTCTTTACTGCCACAATTGAGACAGATGTCGGGTGAGCTAATTTCGGTTCTGTCTACTCGTCCAAACCCTTTGCGGGTTTTCCCTTGATGACCTGGTTGTCCACCTGGTTTCTTTTTTTGGTCTGCTTCTGGTTGGGCTGTTGGTTTCTCTGATTTTTGGATCAGATCCGTTGATGGGGGTTTTGATGAAGTCTGACTGGTGGTTCGACTTTTGCCCCCGGCAATAGCTAGTTTTTCTTGTAATTCTTGAATGATTTTTTGCAGCCCCAGTACCATTTCTACCAGTTCAGCTTGGCTCAACTGCTCGATTTCGGTTTTTTCTTTTTGTCTGGTGGCTGCGGGCTTTTTCATTTACTTATTTTACCAGATGCCGCCACTGAAGTTTTTTTTGACCTGAATCCTTACGGCGTGACTTTTCTCGTTTATTATAACCGCCTGTCTTGCAGTCCTTAAACATCCCTTCAATCCCACTACGACATTTAAAAGTAGCGATCGCTCTCTTTAAATTCCATAAATTAGTTAAGAGGTACCAACCTTTGCAAAGCGCGAGGCCGACAACAACAATTTACGCAACTGTCAAGGCTGACATAACGGCTGCTGCGCTGCCAATTTTCTCACACTTCTGGAACTTGATTTTTAATTCAATTCAGATGCTGCAACTTGACTATTAAATCAATTCACTTGTTGTTAAAAACTCTAAAAAATAGCTAATTTTTGTGCGCCCTAAAGTCAGGCAAGTGCAGTATAAAGTCAGGCGTTTCCAGTATAAAATCCGTGAGAATGCAGGCACTAGCGGAGATTGCATTATACCTGTATTTACCCGAAAATATCCTGCAAATACCTGAATTTTTCGGTCAAATTGCTGCTTTTTTGTGCTGTTCGTGTCTTGACCTGTTGGGACTGGTTAGGGCTGTTCTCTCTCGGTAGCAAGCAATGGTTTTGTCCGTACAAAGCTTTATTTATTACTTTTAAATAAAAACAATGCACCTCATGAATGCGGAATCCTAGCCGCCAGGTCAGGTTTAAGACTTTCTTAAGCTTTAATGACAAATGTAGCCAACTGTAATACAAATTAAGCTGAATATTATACAGCTATAAGAAATGAGAGGGAGAAAAGAGCTGACAACGCCCTCGCCTGTCGAGTAAACACTTTAAGCAAATGGATAGATGGTCAGTTATTGAGTAGCGCTCGCAACCAGTTATCCTCAAATGGCGGGGGTCACTTTACGCCCCTAGTTTGCTCTTTTGGGGTGAAGTTGAAAGTAGTTAGAGATTTATAAAATGAGATAAACTCAACTATTATCATGGCTATGAAGCTCAAGAAATTTCCTCAACAGCAGCAAAATCAGAGACTTTCGAGTCGGCTGGAACTGAGATTGTCTGACTCAGACTACAATCAAATCAAAGCAAGAGCAGAGCAAGTCAATTTGAGCATGAGCGACTTCATACGCCGTGCAGCATTGAGCAGAACCATGCCGCGCCCTCTAGCTGCATTTGACTTAAAAGCCTATCAAGTGTTATGCAAGATTGATGCCCAATTGAAAATTGCAGGAAACAACCTCAATCAAATTACTAAAGCTTGTAATAGTGCTGTGGCATTGGGAGAACCAGTTGTTGTCAATACAGGACTCTTAGAAAGCGTACAGCAACTCATTCGAGAAAACGGGGGTGCAATTAAAACAATAGTTGCAAACCTCGCCCAGTCTACAATACGCTAATTATTAACAAGCCTGGGCTTTACCGCCTGAGCAATCGATTCTGTGCAACTGACGGCTTTTCGGTTATGATTGGCAAACAAATCAAAGGTACAGGCTTTCGAGGCTGTCTGAACTACGTGCTGGGCAAAAAAGACGCCACTCTAATTGGCGGTACTATGTGCGGACAAACTCCTGAAGAACTCGCTGCTGAATTTGCGATCGCCCGACAACTAAGACCTAACCTGAAAGTAGCAGTTTTTCACGCCACTTTATCTGTCGATCGCATTGAGAAACTCGAAGATTCTGAAGAAAATGACCAACGCTGGCTGGCGATCGCAGCCAACTACATGAAAGCGATGGAATTTGACAACAACCAGTACGCAGTTGTCAAGCACAGCGATACAGAACACGACCACATCCACATCGTCGCCAGTCGCATTTGCCTAGATGGAGGTGTTGTTGACGATAGCTGGGACTATTATAAAAGCCAAGAAACTATTCGCCAACTCGAACGGAACTACAACCTGGAAACTGTTACACCCAGTTGGGAAACAGACAAGCGAGCTCCGACTACAGGAGAACACAGGCAATTAAAAAGCAAGGGAAATAAGAGTGTCAGAGTGCAATTGCAAGACCTAATTGATGAAGTTACTCAAGACAACCCAAGTATGTCAGAATTCGTTGAGCGGTTGCAGCAACAAGGCCCAGAGGTGCAAGTCAGATTGACTCGAACTGGAATCGGCTTGAGTAAAGGCATTTCTTACAATTTAGATGGGGTCGCTTTAAGTGGTACTCAGTTGGGTAAAGCCTACACTTTTTCTGGATTGCAGAAGCATCGAGGCGTTAGCTATGACAAAGGGCGAGATAACGCCCTAATTGAGGCTTTAATCCAGCCACAACACTTAGCTATCGCCCCCAGCGAGGCAGAGGAAAATGAGTTAGAGTCGTCACAATTCGAGTTAGAAACAACCGCGCCTGCTACTCCTGCAACAGCAAATGAGTTAGAGTCGTCACAATCCGAGCTAGCAGCAACCGCGCCTGCAATTCCTGCAACAGCAAATAAATTAGAGTTGTCACAATCTGAGCTAGAAACAACCACACCTGCAACTCCTGCAACAGCAAATGAGTTAGAGTGGTCACAATCTGAGCTAGAAACAACTACACCTGGAACTCCTGCAACAGCAAATGAGTTAGAGTTACAACTGTCAATCCTGCCTGAAAGGAATGAAACTCAGTGGCAAAAAGTGCGATCGCATCTAGCCGTCGAGTATAGTTTACCTTTAGAATTGCTTAATTTATTGCACTCTCATTCTTGGCTGTATGCCGGCTCAGAAAAGGCTGTCTTTACGGCACGGACGCTTGAGGGAGAAGCCCGGTTCGCTTTTGTTCTCGATGAAAGAGGCAACTGGACTACAACGCATCCCCTGCCATCTGAAGCTGCTTTCTGGGTAGCTACTACTGGAGAAATTGAGAGAGCTGTGATTGCTTGTAACCCAATAGAAGCCCTTTCAATTTTGCTTATTGAACAGGAAAACTCTGCAACAGCACCAGCGACACTTTACCTAGGAATTGAACGAGCTTCACAACTGCCTATACAATTCTTACAAGAACTCGATAGCGTTATTATAGCACTGGCAGAAGATTATATGCTTGCTCGAAATGCGCGCTCGTTGCTACCGAATGCAGAACTTGTCAATCCACCGTCAAGTTGGAATGATATCTGGATACAATTAATTGAGCAAGAACAGCAAACTCACAAACAAAATAACCAACAGTATAAACAGCGCATCCAAGACATTGAACTGGATTAGTTATGGTTCCCTAAAAAAGTGAGTAGTGTTTAATAAAAACGCTACTTAACAAATTTCCAGCTTACGACCTAAATTACTGATAGTGCTGCCACTAAGTATTACAAATTTGTGAATAGATTTATCAACTATTTTTTCTTAATCTGCTAAGTCAATTGAGACGACGCTTGCTCATTTTTTTTTGTAAGCCGACCTTGCTAATAATAAATTATTTATACGTTTTATCCTAAAAATTAGTACAAATAAAATGAGCGCTGTCGCGCCAAAAATTAAAGTATCGGAGATAAAAAATGGAAGTATCGCAAACCAACACCTACTACTTCAATAATTTAACCTTGGTCCACCAAACAGAAAACCAACTGTACATTATGGAAAGGCAAACAACACTGGTCTTAAATTTTCAACAAACAAGCTATCAAACGCTCGACAAAATAATCCACGCTCTGCGACTTTTGAGAGACAAAAAAGTCCTAGACAAAAAGTCAATTATCGAGCAAGAGCTGCTGGCCTTAAACTTCCACTTCCCTCTCGAAAGCAGCAACCGTAGCAACAACGACACCAACAATGGTAGCAGCAATGGTAGCAGCAACGACAGCAACAAAAACTGCGAGCTAAAAATCGACTGGTAATTCAATTATGCCGGAGAGACAAGTTTGTTTCTCCGGCCGCCAATAGCAAACATTAAAACCACATTCAAAAATGGCAAACTTTCATGGCAGGATACGTGTATCTTCTGCACTTTGAAAAGCCGATATGTTCAACTCATCCAGCCCAACACTACGTCGGCTGGACAAAAGATTTGGACGAAAGGCTTTGGAAACATAAAAAAGGCAGAGGTGCTAAATTTTGTGCCGCTGCCCGAGAACGCGGAATAAACTTTGTCTTGGCAGAATGCTGGGTTGCAGACAAAAGTTTTGAAAGGAGAATCAAAATGCAAAAAAATCACAAACGTTTTTGCCCTCTGTGCAAAAATTGAAAGGAAAAATCAGCTTTTTTGTAGGAAATGCAATCCCACTAGGACGAAACATAACAGTTTTCAAACATTGTGAGATACAGTTGACCGATTACCTTTTTCCCCATTACCAAGAAGCCAATTTTCCGATCTATACCGCTTTCATGAGCTTGCATAAATAGTTGCAACTGGGTGTTAAGTTTCGCACTTAAACTCAACACCCAGTGGTTTGTCCGTAATTCCTGTATCTATTAGACATCTCCCATAATGATTGTGGAACAAACCCAACGGCCTGTTCTGAACTGTCTTTTTGGGAGATATCTATTGCTTTCGCCAATACGCATCTACCCCTCGTCCCCGACATTGCAAACGCCCCGCATCCCTCTCCCGGCGCAATAGACGGCGAATCAAATCAATTCCCACTGTTGGACACCGTTCCTGCAATTCCCTAATCGAGAATTCTTGAGGCAAATTGTTAATCGCATCCAATACGATCGCCGTTTTAGTTCCTTTCGCAGAAGTAACATATCCCACCCGCTGCTCAAACTCCCGATAAGCTGATAGCAGCATGACTCCCAAGAAATACTCCCACCAAGGTAACAGGTTATGCTGTCCTTCATGCCATCCTTGGGAAGATTGGTAAAGCGTATCGTAATAGCTTTCCTTAGTTCTCTCCACAATCCGTTCCAAACTAATAAATCGCCCGACCTCATAACCGGCTTTGTATAGCAGCAGCAAAGTCAGCAACCTTGCCATCCGCCCGTTTCCATCTAAAAAGGGATGAATGCACAAGAAATCTAAAATATAAGTTGGAATCAGCAATAAAGGTTCTATCTCGCCCGATTGCCAGAGGCGATTAAACCGTTCTTGCAGGCGTTCCATTGCTGCAGGAGTACCATAAGCGGGAGTAGGTTGAAACCTCACCACTTTAGTTCCATCAGGATAAGTAGCGCTAATTTCATTATCCACTGTTTTCCAGCGCCCGCCTGTATTAACAGCAAATTGGTAAAGGTCGCGGTGCAGTTGTAAAATGACACCTGTACTAAAAGGAATGTGGGTATAACTGGTGTGAATTGTAGTTAGCACGTCCCGATAACCCGCAATTTCTTGTTCTGAACGATTGCGCGGCGTTGTTTTTTCTGTTACTAATTTCTTAATCCGTTCTACCGGCACTGTAATGCCTTCAACGCGGTTAGAAGATTCGGTACTCTGAATAACCGCAGCTTGGCGCAAAGTGCCTAAAACTTGTGAGGCTTGTTGTTTGAATAACTCCTGCTTTCCCTTGTATTCTCCAAGCAAACGAATTGTTTGCAGAAGTCTTTGGTTGAGCTGTTGACTTTCAATGAACCCCTCTTCAAATGACAGCATATCTATTTTATCTCCTTTGTATTAATTATCAACATTTATCGCAGTCAATAAGTCGGATATTGCGTGCGCTCGCATCAAAACTTTGAAACCCGATTGCAAGCAGAACCGACGCCAAATCCAGATAAATAAGTAAGGCGATAGTTGCTTTTAGCCATAGCCCTTGCCTCTCTAGTTGTCCAAGGTTTGACGCTTAGCAAATCGGGCTCAGTTTCCAGTTGCTTTAAATAAGAGCGATCACCCGTTACAAAGGCGATCGCCTGAGCCAGGAATTTACAGCAGCTCAAAGGAGCCTGAACCACCTGCTTTTCAGTAAACCTAACCACAATCCAATTCCACTCTAAGAATAATTGATTGCGACGCATATCGCTGTCAGCATCGCAGCAGTGAGTGGGCTTCTTAGATTGGCCAGCATAAGGTTCATCAATCTCGACATCAATTCCGAGTCCAGATGGAGTGTGAATTACAGTAAAATCTGCTGAATAGCTCCTCTGAGATAACGGAATTTTAAACTCTGCTGCTTGGACAACTTCCTCGAAATATTGCTGTAAGTATTGCAAAAAGCGTTGTTCACTCACTCCTTGCCGAGCTTGAGATGTGCCATTAGGACTAACGCGAAGTAACATCAAATCCTTGAGCGCTCGATTTCTGGAATCCAACTCAAGTTTTGCGCTTTTTAAAGCTGTCTGCAACCCTTCTTTTTCCACCTTAAAACTAGAAAATTCTTGCTGTTTATTCGATGATAAATCTTGATGGGATAATATATTTTGTTGGTTGTACTCAAGAATTTGCTGTTTATACCTGGATAGCAGTTTTTGACGGCAACCAAACACATAACTATAAGCAGCCGCAATTAAACATGAATAAGCAGCTACTACCAACAGCATTTCCCACCACAGCCAACCCCAAGAAATAGCTAACAGCGGAAGTACGATCGCACCATAGAGCCAAAACACCCAAATTAACCACAGCAACTTGACAGGTAACACCACAGGTGGTTGAGGCGGAGTCAGCAAAACAACAGGTTGACCGAATTGTTGAGTTTCTTGAAGTTGGGATGAGGTGGCACAACTAGAAGTTGCCTCTGGCAAAGGATATTGATGGCAGAATTGCATTACCACTTTTGGGTAAAAAACTATAGGATAATTCATAACTTTAAATACTCCTTTTTTTAAGAGCGCGGTCGCGCTATTTTTAAGAAAGTTTTTTGAATTGTATGCAAAAAATCACCCAGTCAAACTCACAAAATTTAACTCCTTCTCAACCAGTTAGCAAAATTCAAAAGGACAAACAAATCTCTCTTAAATCCGACCCGGAAACAATGGCTGCGCTTACTCAAATCGAAGAACGCCGCGATTATTATCACACCTGCATCAACGGAGGATACTAAGCATGAATTTAGCCACAGCGACGCTTGCTCAAAGTTCAATAACTGCGGCTCAACTTTGGCATCAACTAGAATCTGCAGAAAGCTCAGAAGAAATCGATCAACTGCTGCAATCCCTTTGGCAAACCCAAGAAACCCAGGAACTCGCTGTTGATGCCCATGCCGACTTAGCCGACCAAATTGATGCCGAAATTGCAGGAATTACAGCCCGGATGCAGTATTTGATAGAACTGCATTCAAAAGCTCTCAACAAACTCCAGGGGTGGAGAGAGCGCTTAGACAAAACCGTGCTCTACTTCAACGAGTGCGGCGTGTTAACTTCAGAAATTCTTGGCAAACACCGCCGCATTGCTGTAAAGGAAAATCCGCCTACCTGTGAAGTTTTGATTGACCCATCTCAACTACCAGAACCCTATCGCCGAGTCGAAACAAAAATCGTAATTTCTGCCGACAAAAAGGCGATTTCAGACGCTTGGAAACAAGGAATGCCTGTAGATGGTACTAAGGTTTTCCGCAAGCGCAAAGTGGTTTACAGCTTGCTTCCCGGTAACAATTTACACTCTCTTCAAGCCAACCAGACGCTTGAGAGTCGTTCTTCGGATAAAACGCAGTCCAGAAAACGGCGTTAGTCATCTTTTCAGGTGTCAGCAATGCCTTAATCTGACACCTGAATTATTAGACATATCCGAATTAGACCCCTCCAAATTAGACACCTCCGAAAAAGAATGTGAAACGCTTGTTTTGTAAGAGCGAAAACTTAATTTCTCTCGATATAGCGTTTTTCAGTTAGCTAGGTAATTGGTACAACGTAATTGGTACAACGTAATGCGTAATGAGGCATGGTAAGGGAGCATGAATCGTCCATGCCGGGCTGGTAGCTAACACGATCGAAAATTACCAATCCTGAAATTAACTATTACCCATTACCTATTACCTTGTACCGACCTTGGGAGTTATGAATTTTCAGTTGTGAGTTGTGAGTTTTAAGAGTTTTCTTTAACTCACAACTCAAAATTCACGCATTCAAAACTCAGGATGGCTCGAAGCGTACCTCATGATACTGAAAATTACTAGCTCTATTACAAATCAATCCAGTATTGAGGGTTTTCAACTTGTTCTTCAGTGACGTTGAACAACTTTGACGCTCTACCTTGAATAACCCCGTCAGGATCAAGGCTCAAACCTCCAAACTGCTGCCTGTTTTCACCTTCTCCAAAAGCAACGCGGGCAAGTGTATCGCTATCGCTATCAGAGAAATAATCTCGCTGGCTTTCCATAGCCGTAGTTGTGCGAACTACTTTCACTTTTTTTCTCCACATTGGGATTGTCATTCTGATTGTAACACGCTACTTTTTTCTTCTAAACCCCTCCAATTGGAGGGGGTGAATATCACTCAGTAGCAGGAATTTGTGAAGGAACAACCTTGTCAAAATCTGGACTATTACTGTGCGTAAGTCCTAAAAATGTAAAAACTAGGATTCAGGAGCTAATCAATGAGCAGAAGAAAACTTACCCCAGAACATCGCTCCACAGAATGGGTAGCTGGGGAAGGACTAAAAATCCCAGTCTTTGATATGTCCTTGGCTGACGGTAGAGCAAAAGGGCGGTACCAAGCTGAATCAGAAGTGCTGCGTAACTCCCTGCTTGAACTGCTTTTTGAACCTGAAGAATTAGCATCCCTAACCATCGTTAAACCAGACCCAAATGATAGCAGCTTCGACCCTCTCAAAAACATCGACTTCGGAGATGGCATTGGCAGAAGAGTTGCTTTCAGCTCAGGCAAAAATGTGTATTTTGCAGACAAAGAACTCTCAACCAAACTGTTGAGCGTATTCAAAACTCAACCCGACCACGCCTGTCGCTACGGCTCACTGCTAGTTAGCAGTTGCAACCAAGGAGCCAAATTGTTAGATAGCTCCCTTGACGGCGAAACCTTGCGACTCAAAATTGTGGATTCTCAAAGCGATGACCAAAGTGAAAAAGCGAAAGCTCATAAGTGGCAAACCGGAGACTGTCACGGTAAAATTTCACCGGCACTAGCCCAACATTTGGGAGGGAATTACAACCGACCTTTTCAATTCAGATTTGCCTGGATGCAGGAATGGGGACAAGAAGACTGCCACACTCCAGAAATTAGCTTTCTTGCCAAAGGAACGCTGTTGCCTGATGCTAATTTAACCTCCGACTTGGGTTATGATATCATCATGGATCGCTCCTCTATCAAAGGAGTTGCTAAAGAGCAATTAGCTGAACTTATCCCCTGTGGCGACTACGAATTTCCCAAAGCTATACTGGGAAATCGAGGTAACGCCAAAGTAACTGAATACGAAAATTCCTGGCAATTTTCGATTTGGTATTCCGAAGCAGCTATTGGGGCTGACATAGCCACACCGACCAAAATTGCAGCCCAAAAGCTAGCTGACTTGCAAAATAACCGGCTGCAACTTGCCAAATACTTAGTAGAGCAACACGACAAAAAAGCAGCTTTTCAATCCAACTTTCACGAAGACAGCATCGGGTTAGAAGGCGAAGCAGATGAAAAAGCTCAGCGCAACGAATCCCGGCTAATTTCAATTTTGAGGAACGACAAACTCGGCCAACTCCTCGACTTTCCCAAAGTCGTCGATTTCATGCAAGAACAACTGGCTAAAAAGTGGAAAGACTTAGCCATTAAAGGAGCAATTCATCATGGTTCAGCAATGGCTCAACCTTGTGAAAGCCTCAAGCCGGGTACAATTGTTGCCCCCCACTTGCGACACGGCACAGAAGTCATCGTTACCCGATACCCAATTGTCAGTAAAGATAACATCCGCCGCTACACAGTAGACAACAAAAGCCAGCGCGAATTAACGCAATACAAAGGGTGCGTTTTCATTCGCTCTGACCAAGCCATGCAGCATCATCAATGCGATTTTGACGGCGACCAACTGGTAGTTACGCCTGCTTCCCGAATGCCGAATATCGCCTCTGAAACCAGACACGCTAATCAAGAGAATGAGTACGATGCAGTTGAGAAGCGAGAGAAAGTTGACTACAATAAAGCTACCGATAGTGATGGCGATCGCAAGTATACCAAATTGCGGCAAATTGCCGTAGCGATCGCCCAAAATAAAATTGGCTGGGTTGCTACCTTAATCGGGAGAGTGCAATCGTCAGCAGCAGAACCGGGACAGCCAGAAAGTTTATTCAATCAACAGAAGCGGCAGCTTCTTGGAAAGCTGTTTGATGCCCTGCAGATTGAAGTGGACAGTCCCAAAAGTGCTACTCGTACCGAAGACCACCACCCCACCCTGCTGTCCAAAGCTAAGCAGTGGTCAGAACAGCACCCAAGCTACCTATTTGACTACAAAGACGACCCCAGGCTTTACAAAACGGTGCCATTACCTATAGGAGACGGCACCGCTATCAATTGCATTGCTAGGGAGGCTGTTAACCCAGAGTGGGAACCGACTCGTCTAAAAAGCCGCCACCGCGACGAATTTCGCTACCTGTTTGAGTCTCCTTCTGACTTAGATGAGCGAGAAAAATGGGAGAAACATTATGTCAGGTGGGCGCAAGATATTAAGGAACGCTATCGAGAAAGGATGGGCGAAATTCACTTGGAGTGCGGCGGCGATTCTAAGGCAATTAAAGAAGCAGTCAGCAAGTTATACGAGAGCTTAAGAGCCGATGTAACTGAAGCTTGGACTGACCCTGAAGAACGGTTTTTAGCTGCTAGTGCTATGTGGCACGTCGAAACCGCAAATCCCAACTTAGAAGTTCCTCGCAAAGCTTGTAAGGAACTTTCTCGCCAACTGCTGATTGAATTCAACCTTGAATCTGAGTACGAGCGACTGCACGAAGCTATGCCAAAAGACACTTACGTTCTGAGCGTCCCTTTCGAGGAATTTGAACTCGACGGCAGCAATAAGACTGTCAGGGATAAGAAGCGACAGCCAGTTGGCAAAGACTTAGCTGGACATTGGAAAGAATTGTTAGACAGCAAAGGTATTAAATATGAAGCAACTTTGCATCCGAGCCTGCCAATGGTCAATTTTGCCTTAATTGAACCCAGCGACAAACTGGTGGGAATTCTTGAGAAGAAGTTTTGCGAAAATGTCAACGACATCGACAGTTTAGACTTAACTTACCGCGATGGTCTTGGTCGCACCAAAGATGTTAGTTCACGCATTGTAGCTCCTGCTGATTATACTTGGCTTGAGTCCCAAAACCAAACACCTAAAGCAGCATTGGTTCTCAATTTGTTTACAGATGAAATTTGCCAGCAATTGCAAACCTTTCAGTTTGACAGAGCTGAACTGATTGGGCAGAAGTACAATGACTTGAAAGATGTTGACTTTAGCAGTCCCAAATGGAGGCAGAAAACATTGACTTTTGAGGTGGGTTCTGTTAGCGGTAGCGGTTCGAGGCGCGACGGCAGCCCTATTGTCCTCCTTGACGGACAAGAATTAGCTATGTTCTCTGCTAATTCACCTAAATTGCCGATCGGCACTACCTTTGAGGCCACTATTGAACCCTCGCCTAAAGGCAGCGCTTTGATCTTAAACATCAACCCTAGCTCTGTGCAACTAATTGAATCAGTTGAGGAACTTTCAGAAGTCGCGCCAACTCCTTGTCAAGAGCGACCGCTTGTATCGCCAACCACTTGTCAAGAGCGACCGCTTGTATCGCCAACCCCTACCCAAAAGCGATCGCAATCCGTATCGCCAACTCCTACCCAAAACAAACCGCCGTCTCAACCCGAAAACATTGCTGCCAGCCCCGCCCACCTCTCACAATTGCTGAAAGATGCGATTTCTGAAGCATATAACCAAACTGGAGAAACTACAATTCCTGTGGGAAACTGGACAGCTTTTATTAGCAAATCTCGCAACAATGTTAGGTGTTTAGTCAGAGATGAAACTGATAATCCGGTCTTAGCTGCTGACTTAAAAACTGGTCAATTTATTAAGAAGCTTTCGGAAAATAGCAGCTCTCAGTTTATCCAATACCTCAAAGAGGTTGATGCTGAATTAGCTTCTACATTTTCACAAAAAAGAGAGGCAGATGCACAACTTTAACATCAACTACCCTACATCTAAGAGCGGGTAGGTGTGAACACCAGGAAAGCTCGTTGACCGAACAGTTAGTTTTTTAGGGAGTTTCAAACAGGGGATAAGCTGTCGCGCCTTTAAATTGTATACTTCAATCTTTGTGGGAAAAGCGTCAAAGTCTCTCCCCCTCTCTCTTTCTCCCCCTCTCCCCCTCTCCCCCTCTCCCCCTCTCCCCCTCTCTTTCTCCCCCTCCCCAACCAACAGAGACTTTAGATGCGTAGCAGCTTAATTATTAGTGGGCGACGATTCCCCCTCCGATTGGAGGGGGTCATTTTAACTCCCCAAAACCGCTCTTCCGAGTGAAGTCAGTAGCCATACTGCTCGAATTTCATGGGAAATATCCACTCACGCCGCCACAAAGATTATGGCTACAAAAACAGCATACCGAAGCCGAAGCCAGGGAAACTACATCACCCCTAACACAGCCGAGGGCAAGAAAATCCTCAACTACCTAAGAAATCGCTGCGAGAAAGCTTTAGATTACTGCCTGGAAAACGGACTCACCAGCGTAGAAGATTTTGCCGATGCAATTGAAGAACTAACGGAAGCAGACGGCAAACCTGGCATTAGCGTGGATGTCAAGCACAACGGACTCGTCCTCAGTTTGAGCGATCGACCCGAGTACGGCTCTACCACAGGAAAGTACATGATGGAGCACTTGGGAGAGCCGGACGACAACCGATTTACTAAAACAGGAATTGAAGCATTACTCGATTCGCCTCGAACTAAAACAAGGTCTAAGAAAGACGATTTACTAGATGAATTGGATGATGAGCAACCCTCCCCCAAGTCTAAATCTAAAGTTGCAACTAAGTCTAAAAAAGACGATTTACTAGATGAATTAGAGGATGAGCAACCCTCGCGTCGATCGAAATATCAAACGGTTAACAAGTCTAAAAAAGACGATTTGCTAGATGACTTAGAAGATGATGAACCATCGCACAAATCGAAATCTAAAGCCAATATCAAATCAAAAAAAGATGAAATAGAAAATTCGGATGACGACGAGCCATCACCCAACTCTCAAACCAAAAGAAGATCCCGAAAAGATGACGTAGAGGAGTTGGAGTCGGAAGAACCACTGGTTAAATCTAAAGCCTTAAGCCGCTCTCCGAGAGATGAGCTAAGTGAGTTAGATGAGTTTGAAGTCAAAAAACCTCAACCTAAAGATAAGTCTCAAACTAAAAGCCACCTTCAAAACTCTGAGCGAGAAGATTTGGAAGACGAAGAATTATCAGCTAAATCCCAAACCAAAAGAAAACTTCAGACAGATGAACCGGTAGAAATTGCTGAATCCTTAGCAGTCACACCTTCCAAAACCAGAACTAGCCAACAGCGACCTCAAGGCAAAAAATCAAACGACCAGAACATCGATAGTATCCTCGATGCTGCTGTACAAGTTAGTGGTAGAACAGCCATTTCTGGAAGTGAGGTAGAAGGTACAACTGTCAGCGGCCTGAGCGGTCAAGTTGCGGTTCTCGCTACTCTGATGGGAAAAAAAGCAGCTTCTCAAATTATAGAAGCTGCTCTTGGGGCTGGAAAAGAGCGCCAAGTTGCCGGTATTGTCAAAAGGCTCCAAGCTCAAAGCCAGCGAGCTGACTCGCTCTCGCAGCGGGTTACCAACTTGGTTGAAGCGGATTCAGTTGCAGATGCAAGGGTCGAATCCGAAGCTTTACCAATAGCTGAACCGAAGCCAGAACCGGAACAAAACATCTTACCTGAACCGGATGCCGAATTTGTCTCAACACCCGGTATGCTCTTAGCTAAAGCTGTTAGCAAAGTCCACGGAAAAGTTGATAAAATTTCCGGTCGTGTGAGAGACAACAATTCTGAAAAAACGGCTTCTATTAAGATTGACACAGAGGCGAGTTTTGAAGAACAGCTCGTACAAATAAATGAAGCACTCAACCGACTTGAAAAGCGACTCGATACCCTAGAAGAGCGAATAGAAGCTTTAGAGAACAAACTTTCTCTTCAAAAAAACGAGACAGGCGTTCAAGCTGGGGATCCAAAATTAGAACCGCCCGACAGCTCAACTCCATCCCTCAGCGACCAATTCGTACAAAACGGAACAGAAATAGGTGAAAAAATTTCATTAGAATCAACCATCCCAGCTAGCAACAGCGCTAGCGCTACTGCTAAAAAAATCACTGTGACAGCCCAAAATCTTACTCAGGACGCCCAACTTGCAGCAACACTGGCAAAAATTTACAGCCTCGCTGAAGAAGAAGCAAATGCGGAAGGCATTGCATTAGAAGATGGAGTTGATTTAGGAGAAGCCAAACTTTATGTCACGAATCTTGACTCCTCTACCGCTGTCAGCTTAAAAACTAAGGAAGGCGAGGAAATGTTCTCAGCAGTACAGGATAAAACTGGAGAATGGAAAGTGACAAACGACTTCCTGAAACCTGAAGAAAAAGAAGAACTCGACCGCTTAAAGATTTTTCAACAAGCTCTCAACCAAGAACGTCTAGCTGAAATGGTAAATAGAAGCGGTCAGGATGAAGTCAGCTTTACCGATTCCCAAGGCTCGCGCCTCGACTTTGAAGTCGAATTCAGCGATAAATCCAAGTCGAAGGGTACTGTCAAAGGCTTTAACTCTCACAGCGAGATAGTTTTTGAGGCCAGCCTCCAAAAAGGTAATGTTGAGGTTCTTCTGTGCGACATTCCACCCGAAGAAGTAGAAAATCTCCTCTCCCAACAGCAACTCGCTCCAAACCATAACTCCAACAAGCAGAAAGCTAGAAAAACTGAAGCCGAGATGGAGATTTGAAATAACTTTTTTCACTTGCACCCTCCATTTGGAGGGGGTCACTGTCACTGTATAAAATCACCGTTTTTGGTGATTTTGCAGGCAGTAGATGCAGCTTAAATTAGCATTTAAGCAATAAATTTAGCGAGCAAGTGACATGGCTACTTACTTAGACAAAACAAGACATGAACGAAATCAAAACTCATTATTACGCTGGTTAAAACAACAGAAAATCAAACTGGGCGACATTCCCTTCATCGGCATTTGCCTGGCCTCACTCATCTACTTCAGCCTTCACGACCCGCTCTTAATTGCAACTTTAGGCTGCTCCAGTATAGTCTTTTTGAGTTTGTGGCACACCGCTAAAGCAATTCCAATTGTAGAGCGATATATCGGCTGCAAAATTCGATTTTGGCACGTTGCTACTGCCATCATTACCTCCACTGCACTGTGCTCCGTACTCGATTCCCCCGCCAACGCCATCTTCCTCTCCGGCTTAGAAGAATTTATGACTGAGCTAGCAGAAGGAGCGGCTTCCGCAGGAGGTGAAGCTATTGATGCCGAAGTCATCGAACTGATTTTCAACTTAATTCGCGGAGCCTTCCTTTTGTTAGTAGCAGCCGCGTCTCTTTTTGCTTACAACCAAGCGCAGCAAGGCAATGACTGGCGACCAATTGTGACTCAAGTTGCCTTAGCTTTTGCCATTGTAATTGCCATTGACGTAATAACTTTCCTCTTCATTGGCAATGGCGGTGGCGGAGGTGGAGCTTAATTATCCAAAGGGGAAGGGTTTGTCTTCCCACATCTCAACCTCAAATCTAAACCCTTTAAATTATGCTCAAAGACCCAGATAAAGACTTTATTTCTGTCAATAAAATTCTCGGCAAACAAGCCAGCATCGGCATCATCCCAGCGGAACAGCTAATTCCGTGGATGCTAATCGCTGTAATTTCCTACATCCTCACCAACGGCTTATTCAGCTTAGGAATGCCTTGGTTTTTCACCACTACTTTCTGGCTAATTGTAAGCTGGTGGCTCCTGACAGGTAACAAACCTCACCTTTTTGTAGACAGGTTTAGACCTCCGCCGGGGAACGAGTGGTACAACGGCAATCTTTTATACCTTTCTCCCGTTCCCCAACACCGACCAAACCCGATTCGCCACCGAATCAGCGATTCACAAGTCCGAGTCAAACTTAAACCCAAAGTTGCTCCCAATCAACAAGGAGGTAACAGCCGACTTATGCCCTTCCAAAACTACCAAAACCTCCTGTGTTTAGTGACTATCAAAAAGGATGGTCGAGAAGTTTCTGGTTACTTACTGAATGAAGGCAGTCAATACCAAATTGTATTCGGGTTCGAGACGGCTGGCTTTCACAACATCCTGTACCGCCAGGAAGTAAATAATGCAGCTACCGCCTTAGAAGAGGGGCTAAAAGACATTGCCCCAGGCGAAAAAATGACCTTTCACACCGGCTGCTACAGCAGCGATTGCCTTCGCCAGCAACAGTTAACTGAATTGGCTGACAACTGTCACCTCAAACCCATTTCTGTACTTGTTCGTAACGAACAGAAACGCATTCAAGAACTCAACTTAGCGGGTACCAGACAACTGTGGAACCAAACTATTTTCTGCACTTGGACATTCAACGCTCAATCTGGCTCCAAATCCAACGACCCTCTGAGTAAATTCATCAATGGAATTGTCAACACAGCCAACAGCATTGCTGCACAATTTACAGGCAACCAGCGCATCTACTCTGAACGTTTTTACAAACAACTGCTGCTCGACGCTTTCGAGCAAGGCTATATCCGGTGGGAACTCTTGCTAAACACCAAAATTGGACTGGAAATTCAACCCATGAATGCCCAAGCATTGTGGGGATGGCTGTGGCAAAAATTCAACAGCGCACCCGTACCCCCTATTCCCCAACTTCTCACCTTAAAAGAAACCGCCTCCGACTACAAACTAACCGAAACCCTCAACAGTCACAAACACGCCTGCACCATTTTAATTGAAGGTATGAGCGGCCGTTCGAGCTGCCCAGAACACAGAAAAGCTAGCTCACGCATTTTGCTTCCCGGCAGAAACGCAGAATGTGGCGTGCTAACAATGGAAGAGGGCCCCGGCGGCTGGCTCAATACCAGAGAGCAACTGCAATGGCTCTGGAAAATTATGAGCAACAGCTACGTCCGCGATACTGAAGCCGTTGTCGAAATTAGCACCGCTCCCAACTTTATTATTCAAGACAACTTAGCCAGGCAAGCTAAACAATCTAAAAGTGCCAAAAAACGCGCTTTAGAAAAAGGTCAAGGTCGCGATGTAGGAGCAGAAGTCAAACAGGAAGAATCCTTTGAAGCCCAGAAAAAAATGTACAAAGGTGCAAGAGCAATTCACGCTGCTGTCACCTTCTTAGTCTACCGACCAACGCCGGAGCAACTAACACACGCTTGCCAAATGCTCTCCCACAGCTTCGGCTCTGCCAAGGTATTAAGAGAGCGCAACATTGCTTGGCAACTGTGGCTAGAAACTTTGCCCATTACTGTAAGCTGGCTGCTGCACAGCAGTTCGCTAATTAACGAACGCCGCCTCACCTTAGACACCGAAACTGTCCCCGGTATTTTGCCCTTAACTGCTGTAAGGGACATCGACTCAAAAGGAGTTGAATTCATCACCAAAGGCGGCAAACCCGTGTACGTTGACCTCATGCACAACCAAACTAGCCGCGCCGTTATAACAGGCGAGTCTGGTTGCGGTAAAAGCGTTGTAGGATGGCGATTTGCGGTCGATGCTTTAGCCGCTAATATCCCAGTAGTCGGTATGGACATCTCAGCAGGAAGCGGCAGCACCTTTGAGACAGCAGTAAAACTGTTAGGAGACGAAGGTGCGTACTACGACATCACCTCTGGCAGCTCAAATCTACTCGAAATACCCGATTTGAGGCGTTTTGATCGAGAAGAGCGATCGCGCCGACTAGACCAATGGAAAGAGTTTATCAGAAAAGCGCTGACTATTATCAGCATGGGTAAAGTCCGCGACCCCAAATTAGCGCAGCGAGTCGATGCCATTTTGCTGCTAACTCTGAAAAAATTTCTGGAAGACCCAGACATTATCGAGCGCTACAATACTGCCTTTGAAAAAGGCTGGAAATCGACCGCGTGGCAAGAAATGCCAACCCTCACAAACCTCCTGAAATTCTGCACAAAAGAGCAACTAAACCTACAAAACTTTACCGACTTCGACCGCATTGCCATCAACCAAATTATCACTCAATGCAACGCATTACTAGCCTCACCTTTAGGGAAAGCAATTGGCAGACCGAGTACATTTTCACCAGAACCCGCTGTCAAGTTTTTTGCCCTTAGCGGTCTGGGCAACGAACAAGACCAGTATTTAATGGCCATTAACGCCCACGCTGCTTGCATCCGCAACGCACTTTCTCACCCTAAAAGCCTATTTATCGGAGACGAACTTTCGATTTTGTTTAAAAAAGACGGATTTGCTGAAGTAGTAGGCGAACTCTGTGCAGTGGGTAGAAAAAATGGCATTTCAGTGCTCTTGCTATCCCAAGATATCGACAGTATTTGCGATTGTAGTGCGGGAACTATGATTATGCAAAACATGGTGTATCGAATTACCGGAAGATTGACATCAAACGGAGCCACTTCTTGGATCAAACGTTTGGGATATCCGGCTGAAATTATTAGCCAAAATGCCACAGAAGCTTTCCTTCCCAGAGCTGCCGACCTTTATTCAAATTGGCTAATTGAAAAAGGAGGTCGTTTCTGGCAAAGCCGATACTATCCAGGCGAAATGATATTAGCAAGTGTGGCTAACAATCAAGCTGAATTGATGGCTCGTGCGCGAGTGATGGCTCAATATCCCAATACGGTAAAAGGGCAATTGCTAGCACTCAAACAATTTGCCTCTGAATATGTACAAGCCGTTAAAGAAGGACGTTCATTAGCCAATATTGGCAAGAATGCAGTCACAGATATCAAGGAACACAAATCTCATCAAGACCTTATTGCTAGCTAGACGGATAAAAACCGATGAAATCACCGAAATTTCTTGTCAAACTTGCCCTCGGCATTCCTGCAATTTGGCTGAGCTTAATACTAAATTCTGTTGAAGCAAAAGCTCAAACATCTGACAGCAATCCGACTGCTACACAGCTTCCCAGCTTAAGCAATCCT
The DNA here is from genome assembly GCF_036701935.1 of Microcoleus sp. M2_D5. NCBI lineage: Bacteria > Bacillati > Cyanobacteriota > Cyanophyceae > Oscillatoriales > Microcoleaceae > Microcoleus > Microcoleus sp. M2_D5. The sequence continues at coordinate 21,545 of NZ_JAUBRP010000009.1, forward strand.
AACAGCAGCACTTTCAACCGCTCTAGCTTCACAGTTCCCAATCAACAAATAGAAAGCCAAATCCAACAATCAGCTAATAACTTCTTGAGCAACCAGAAAGAAATAGGAGGTATAGAAAACACAATTAGCGGCATAACAGGCGAAATTTCAGATACCATCTCCACCATCTCCGACAGCATCTCAGGCATCTGGGATAATTTGTTAAACAAAGTAGAAAATTTCAGCAGTGAAATAGAGTCAACCCTCTCTTCATTCCTGGGAGAACTGAAAGTTCCAGACCTAAAAGAAGCAGTTAAAAGCATAATGGACGGCAACACCTCCGAAAGCGAAGGGACAAAACTATCCGCTGCTTTAGAGAAGAGACCGCAAGATTCTTACAGCCTCAAAGAGAACATCGCAGAACTCGCAGAAAGAGAAAGTGCTGTTAGTGAAGCCAATAAAGCCACTCTCAGTAAAGAAGCTCAACAAAAGCAAGCTCAGATGAAAGAAATTGTTCAGCAAAACGTAGAGCAAACTAATCGCAAGAGCGAAAATTCAATGGAATTGGGTGCTGATTCAGAAGGTCAAGATGTCACCCAGAACATTATGAGAAACATATCTCAACAAAGTGCGATCGCAGCTAAGCAAGCAGCCTTATCAGCAGAAAATCAAAGTGCCTTAGTCATGCAGGGCCAGCAAGCTCAAATCGATCGCAGTTTTGCCAACATTCTCAACGCTCAACAAGCTGAAGAACTCAACGAAATTAACACAGCCCAGAGACGGCAGGATGCTGCGGCTGCTACCGCTTCTTCTACTCAAGCCGGACTGTTTCAAATGCCGGGAGGCATCACCCTGGGGGCAAGCGAAGACTAAAATCACAACAAGGAGACACCGCGATGCTGACACAACTAATCGCCCAAACTAGCACAGCAGGACAAGCCCTGGACACTCTATCTGATGCCATAGAAGTTTCTCAAAAAACCGTTGAATCGTGGAATTTAGTTTGGTTTAACACCTTCAACACTCAAGAATCCTCTCTCTGGATTGCCTTAGTCAAACTGGGACTAATTCTGGCGGGAATATCTGTTACTTACCTCGCTGTCACCAGTGGCAAAGAAATCATCGAAAAACAGTCTTGGTCTGAGCTAGTAGCCATGTTTATCTGGCCACTCGTAATTGTAGTATTTCTGAGCAATAACGGCAAAGTTTTGGCAGAAAGTGTCAAATTCATCAAAGCTGTAGGCAGCACTCAAGTGCAAGAAATTATGAAGATTCAAGTCGGAGAAATGACCTTCAGAACTGCCCTGAGCGACGTTAACCTCACGAGTGCTGGCAAAGAAGAAATTGAGAAACTATACAGCGAATGTCAGGGCAAAGTTGGATCGGCTTTAGTGGAATGTTGGAACAGCAAAAAACAGCCAGCTCAACAAATCCTTCAGGCAGCCGAACAGCAAAATGGAGGACCTCTCAAAAGCTTACAGCGATTTGTCGAAAATTTAGGCAATGTTGCCAATCTTCAGGATATAGGAAATGGCGATTTTGCAGGGCAAGTTTTTAGGTCTACTGTCTTGCCCATCATTCGCTTAATTCTTAGATCGGTACAGTGGGCATTTGTCAATATTTTAGAAGCAGCATTGTTGCTAACAGCTCTATTCGGGCCGATTGCAATGGGCTTGTCGCTATTGCCGCTGCAAGGAAAACCAATCTGGGCTTGGTTAATAGGATTTATGTCCTTATTTGGAGTGCAATTGGGCTACAACATCGTCGTTGGATTAGTCGCCGTAGTCATTGTCAAATCCGATGCAGAGTTAGTTACAGACATCGCCTTTTTATTCTTTTTAGCTGTGTTTTCTCCTACTCTTGCAGTGCTAATTGCCAAGGGTGGAGGAACCGCTTTGTATAGTGCGATCGCCAATAGCACCAAACAACTTACAGATATTGCCAGTAACGCGATCGGCGTTATTGCTGGAAAACTGATCTAGGGGAAGGAAATTCCGATAGCTTTTTCTTCACCGAACCGAGTTGTTACTCACTACTCAAACCCAGTTTCCCAATCCATTTCCTCCCTATCTCCCTATTCTCTATCCCCCATCTCGCCATCCCCTTCGATAATATGAAATTTCCACAATCACAACCCTTACTCCCTGAATCTAAAAACACCTTAGCCTTGTGCTTTGTTCTACTAACAAGCTTTGTTTTCCTCCTGACAATTACTGTTTTAGTGAATACAGTCAGTTTGAGAGCTTTATCTCAAAGAAAAGTTACCTTTGTCCAGTTAAAAGACGGAACCGCAGCACGAATTGCAGAACAAGATGAAGTGTACAGAGAGCCGAAAATCATCCAAACTTTCGTATCAAGTTGGGTAAATTTAACCTGGGCTTGGTCAGGCAAAATTCCTGGCACAAATGACCCCGACCCCGGCATTAAAGTTAAAGGCAGTGCCAAAGTTCCTACAACTGCTTGGATGGGTTCATTGATGATGGAATCAGAGTTTGGTAAAGCTTCCCTGGTCGAACTGGCCAAACTCGTTCCCAACACCATCTATTCAGGAAAAACCCGCTCAGGAGTTTATATCTCTCACATCTCAGAACCAAGAGAAATAAAAAGAGGAGTTTGGGAAATAGATGTAATTGCTACTCGCGTCGTGCTGGAACAAGGCATTGGAGAAAGCCGAGAACAGTTTAATCGAACCTTCACCGTCAAAGCCGTAGAAATTCCCAAATCCCCTCTCAAACAAAACGCTAATGAATTAGAGAAGACTATTCACTCTTTGAGAGTAGCCGGATTAGAAATTTCCCGAATTGTCGAATTCAAACCATAGAAGAGGAAAGAGACATGGAAAGGGGACGAATCGGCAAGTGGGTAAATTTAAAAACCTTCCGTAAAAACTAAATAAGTTAAACATTTAGTATGTTCCATCCCTTTGCTTGAAGTATTCTATCTTTTCTTTTTTTTGTACAGTTAAACAAACACAACACATTCAATTAATCATCAAGCCATGACTAACCCAACAAATGGATCAATACACAATCCAATTAATACCAGTCCTGATAATAGTAAGTTCACCACTACAGCCAATATGAATCATGCAAGTGCATCAAGTGAATCTACCCCAAATAATGATGACGGCAACATCAATTCCCCAATTTCCTCTTCTCCAAATCCTTCCCCTTCTGACGATGACATTGACGAGAACTTCATGGCTAACTTTGACCCCAATGCACCCCTAACACTTGAAACTCAATATCAACTCGCTCAAGATGAGGAAAGACCACTGCCGCCGCCTGTTTCCGAAAGAGGCGTTCCTAGAGCAGTGACAATACTGCTATTGACTGGTGGAATACTATTGCTAGGACTGCTGATTTGGCAATTTATCAAGCCTAAATCACCTCGCGAACCTATCGCACAATCAACACCAAAAGAAAGCTCTTCTCCCACCATTAAAGATGAAAAACCGGAGTTGCTGGCTAAATTAGCTTACCAAGACCAACAAAAACTGTTAGCCTCAAAACCGCAAAAAACCGCAAAACCCAAAACAGAACCGTCGCCCAAACCGTCAAGAACCCCGCGAACTCCGCGAACTCCGCGTGTAGTCGCTACCCGGAGCGCTGCACCGCCACCTACTCCTCTACGCGAACCCCTACCCGCACCCAGAACAGTAGTGCGGACGGTAACACTACCCGCACCCATACCTCAAAGAGTACCCTCAAGAACACCCGCACCGGCCCCCATACTCAAACCGTTAGTACCCCTACCTTTAATTCCAACTCCAACAGGAGAAAAAATCGACCCGTTTGAGCGGTGGAACCAACTCGCCCAACTCGGACAAATTAGGGGAAATTTTGACCCTAACCGAATAGCGAATGCCGTGAATGCAACACCAAGCACTCCAGCGACAACAAGTGCTACCGCCGCCGCTAGTACGAACCCAACTCCCACAACTGAATTCCTAACAGTCAATATCGGCAACCAAAAGTCGCAACCCTCATACGTTTCTTTCGAGCAAATCCCACAAGAATTTTATAACCGCCCAAATAACGTCACCGGGGAAAGGCTACACCCGGAGTTTCCCGCAGGAGAGGACAGCCTCGAAACCACCGACAACTCCCAAAACTCGACTAACCAATTAACTCCGGCTGCCCTTTCTCCCCAAACAAGTTCCGATTTTACCGATAACCCAATCGAGACTGCGACTCGACTGAGCGAGTCCGAAACATCCTTGCCCGATACAGAATTTCAAACCCTTTCCCCAGAAACTGCTCCAGAAACAGAAGCCTTAACCAATTCCCCAACCGCAGAACAAGTCAACTCTCCAGGGGTAAAAGGCATTCTCAACCGCACGCCCCAAACGGGCTCAACCTCCCAAACAGCTCAGGTTCCCCTGGGCACCACAGCCAACGGCGTAGTTTCGGTTCCCCTGCTGTGGGATGAAAGCTCAAACAAACAGCAGGGAGACAAATTTGCCGTCACCCTCACAGACAACGTAACGGCAACTAACGGCTTTATTGCTTTTCCAGCCGGCACAGTTGTCATTGCCAAAGCCAGCACCGTCAGCAAAACCAATCGCATGGTACAAGCTAGTGCTGTGGCGATTGTCTACTCAGATACAAACGGTCAGATTAAACAGCAGCCCATTCCAGAAGGCGCAATTTTGATTGCAGGAGAGGGCTCTGGGCCGTTGATTGCTTCAGGCTACTTCGACCCAGGTTCAGATATTGCCGGACAGGATATCCTCACCGCAGTGCTGTCGGGAGTTGGACGAGTCGGTCAAGTGTTCGCAGAGCCTAAAGTCAGGAGCTCTAGCAGTATTAGCAGTAGGTTTGGGGGCAGTACAACCACCGTTGAAAGTCGAGACCCCCAAATTTGGTCAGCCGTCCTCGATGGCTTCTTCAGCCCCCTGGCAAAACGGATGGAAAGCCGCTCAGATAGAGCAACTGAAGAACTTTTAAACCGCCCTAATGTAGCTGTGGTTAACAAGGGAACCCCGGTTTCTATTACTGTTAACAGCTTTCTCAACATTTACCGTTGACCGAGGCGTTGGTAAACGGTTAAGTCGCCCCAACGCGACTGCGATTAGTAAATAAAATCCCCGTTTCTACTGTCAACAATTTTCTCAACATCAACCGATAACTGCCATGACGAATCGCATCCAATCTCCAATAATGCTTTCCCTCGGAGGGCTTTTGTTCACAGCAGTGTTCGCCGCTGCAAGCTACCCCGACTGTGCTTTTGCTCAATCAAGAGTAACAGGCTATCAAACTGTGGGTCGAGATATTGCCGTCAATAGTGCGATCGATATTTTAGTCTATCCCGGCCGCGCAAGTGCTATCGACTTCAGCTCAACCGATGAAGCTCTCGCCTACGTTTTAATTGCCGACCCCTCAAAAATAGTTTTCAGCACCGATGCACAGTTGGCAAGCGGCCAAGCCAAAACTGTTTTCTTGCGTCCCATTCAAGCGCTCAATTTTCCGGGAGCTACCACAGCTACCATCACCAATCTCTCAATCAAAACTGTAGATTCAAAAGGCAAACAGCGACTTTACAACTTCAACATCGTTCCTACCAACAAAGAACCAGAACACTTAGGAATTCGCATCGTTCCCCTAACTCCGAGAATGGAGCCGACTGTGAACGTTGATAGAGGTCGCGCCCCCGCAGCATCAGATGTCGAAAAAGGATTGCTGATTGCCATTCAAAAAGGCTACACAGCAGCCAACGACCCAGTAGTCTACAGCGTGCGACAATTTTTAGCTCTGGTAAGAAATCAGAATCTATCGGCTGCCGATGCTGCTGCACGAGCCGGAGTAGACTTGTCTGTGATTGTCGAGCTGAGCCGCATTGCACGAGAAGAATTCAACTACCCTGGAACAAGATTTCAACAGCGACAACCGCCAACAGCCCGAACTACTCGGCTTCTTAAAAGTCGCTCTACTTTTTGATTGGAGCCGGAGCTGCGGGAATAGGTAACGGGAATAGGTAACGGGAATGGGGAATGGGGAATGGGGAATGGGGAATGGGGAATGGGAGAGAATTTGACTGACTGTCTCCTCACTCCAAATTCCGCTTCATCAAAATTGTTGAGGAAAAGGTAATTGGGAAAAAGGTAGTTAACTCATAACTCATAACCGAAGAGCGCTTGGGGGGAGGCTCTCGGCAATCTCATAACTTCCTATTACCCATCCGATTATCGAAAAGTTGAGATGCAAATCATCTCCTCCATACTGCCCGCGCTGAGTCAGGCGGGAGCCTGTGTCGCTAACCGCTCGCTCTGAGAACTTATGGCTTTTGACTGATTTTGATTGGTTTGAAGCTGCGCTATTAATAATAGTAATTAGTCAAACAGCATAATGAAAGTGAGCAGGGATAGTGAGTGAGGATGGGAGAACTTTTCTACTTCCTACTCAACGCGAAGGTGAGTTATCAGTTTTGAATAGACATCTTAAATAGATATTTTTTGAACGGTTCGGCAGTAATACTTTCTCGGAAGAACGTTTTTTTCCTCATTCCCACTCCCTTTTTTTAACCAATGTTCCGTCCAAAAAGCTCAGTTCAAAAAAAGTCTGCCCTCCCGCTGCGTGTTGTGCTTACAGTTCCCAACGCTCTCCTGATTTCGACTTTACTATGTCTGACGGGATGGCTTTCTTTTCAAACAGGGCGGCAGACAATGAACGACTTAGTTGCACAGCTATTGGGAGAAGCAACGAGCCGCATCTCTGACCGCCTTGACAGCTACTTAAAAGAACGGGTTGGGGTTGGGAAAGGAGAAGGGAATTATAATAAAATGCAAACAGGTTCGGTGAACCAACTTCGCCCAAGTCAAACAGCCGGAGTCACAATCAAACCAAATGGGAAAAGAAATGAGTCAGACTCTCCAAAAACAATATTGCCTCAACAAAAAACAAATTCTGCTTTTCCCACCCCAACCTCAACGTTCAACTTGCACGATTTCCACATCAGCCCTAACTGTCAAGTCTTTATCTTAGACCGTTCGGGACATTTAGTTGCTCGGAACCAGGTAACTGAACCAAAACCGTCTATTTCTGTTGACTCCCAGCAGCGAGTTCGCACCCAAGCTCTGCAACAACAAATAATCCAGCTTTCCACAGAGTATTTGCTTAAACATTATGGCAGCCTCGCTGCTATTAACAGCAGCCAAAATCTTAACTTTACTGCCAGCAACTCTAGATACTTACTGCAAGTCAGACCTTTTGAAAACTCTTCAAGCTTAAACTGGCTGATTGTAGCAGTTGTCCCTGAAACCGATTTTACGGACAAAGTTCAGGCCAATACTCGCAACACTATTTTGCTCGTACTGCTGGCTTTGATTCTTTCTATCTGCCTTTTGCTGTCCATTTCCCTAAGAATAGAACAGCGGCTGCTGCGGTTAATTTCGGCAACAGAGGCGATAGCTGGTGGCGACTTCGACTCAACAGTTTCAGGTAGCGGCGTTGCCGAACTCGAAGCCCTAGCCTGTGCTTTCAAGCGCATGAATTCCCAGTTAAAAGCATCTCGCCAGCGGTTAGAAGAATATTCTGGCGATTTAAAACGGCAAGTTGCACAGAAAACAAAGGAACTAAAACAAGCTAAAATTGCCGCCGAAAGTGCCAATCGCGCTAAAAGTACCTTTCTGGCTAATATGAGCCACGAACTGAGAACGCCTCTGAATGCGATTATCGGCTTTGCTCACCTCCTTGTGCACTCTAAAAAAACTGCACCGGAACAGCAGTCGAGTTTAGATATTATCAATCGCAGTGGCGAGCATTTGTTGAAACTAATCAACGATATTTTGTCGCTGTCTAAGATTGAAGCTGGTCAAATTACCCTCGAATCAAATGCTTTTGACCTTTACAGTTTGCTCAATGACATAGAAGGGATGTTCCAACTCAAAACTCAATCGTCGGGGTTGCAACTTGTTTTTGAACGCAGTTCAGATGTACCGCAATATGTCCGAACTGATGAAAGCAAGCTGCGTCAAGTTTTGATTAATCTGTTGGGTAATGCTGTTAAATTTACTGAGGCGGGTAGGGTGAAGCTGACTGTAAAATGCCTTCAGCCGCTGGCAAAAAAACCGTTACCCAAATTCTTTCTCCAGTTCTCAGTGAAGGATACAGGCCCTGGTATTGCGCCTGAAGAGATTAGCCGTTTGTTCAAGCCGTTCGTCCAAACTGAAACTGGCAGGAAATCACAAACGGGAACGGGCTTGGGATTGCCCATCAGCCGCTCTTTCGTCAAGCTGATGGGTGGCGATATCAAGGTCAAAAGTTCTGTGGGGAAAGGAACGGTTTTCAGTTTTTACATTAAAGTGAGTCGTGCAACACAGAGCGAAGTCCGTGACATCCAGCCTCAAAAACAAGTGAATGGACTGGCACCCAACCAACAAAATTATCGCATTCTGGTAGCGGACGATGAGTCTGCAAATCGGTTGCTACTAACTCAGATATTGAAGTCAGCCGGCTTTCTTTTGTGGTTTGCGGATAACGGAACTGAGGCTGTTAAATTGTGGCAAAAGTACAAGCCGGATTTAATTTGGATGGATTTGAAAATGCCGCTTTTAGACGGCTTTCAAGCTGCTCGAAAAATTCGTTCTCTGCCTGACGGCTCCAATACAAAAATTATTGCTTTGAGCGCTAATGCGTTTGTTGAAACCAAGAAACTCGCTTTGTCGAATGGCTTCGATGACTTTGTTGCCAAACCGTTCCGAGAAACAGTAATTTTTGAGAAGATGGCGCTTCATTTGGGAGTTCGCTATATCTATGAAGAGGAGTCGTCTAGGAAGTCCGAACAGGATGAGCCTGTTGTGCAACTGACTTCTGAGTCGCTGTCTGTGTTGCCGAGGGAGTCGATTAAGAAGCTTTATAAAGCAGCCGCTTGTGGAGACGAGCAAGCGGTAAGGCTGTTGATTGAGCGAATTCCTCGCTCCCAGAAACAAATTGCTGGGGCTTTGACCAAGTTAGTGGAAAATATGAGTTTAGATATTATCAGCGATTTGACTCAGAATTGCATTTCGGCCGATTGTACGATCGCAAAATCCCAAGACTGCGATCAAAGTTAACTCGGTTTTTAGATTCGTACCTCAGATATCAATATATGAAGTTCAACCTTAGTCTATCGCCAAATCCCAAGACTATTCTCAAAGTTAACTCGTTTTTGAGAATCGTACCTCAGATATCGATATATGACGTTCACCGAGTGCATTTCGGTAGATTAGGCGAACTCACCATCCCAAGATTGCGATCAAAGTTGACGGGGTGTTTACAACCCTACCTCAGATATCGATATATGACGTTCGGCAGATTGTACGAGCGCCAAATCCCAAGACTGCGATCAAAATGAACTCTGCGGTGAGAGTCTGTACCTCAGATATAGATATATGACGTTCGGCAGATTGTACGATCACCAAATCCCAAGACTGCGATCAAAGTTAACTCGGTTTTTAGAGTTCGTACCTCAGATATGGATATATGACGTTCGGTAGCTCGCAAAGCATTAGGACGATTTTGTTCAGAGCAGCACGATTTGACAGAGCAATGCCGAGCAGAGGTACAGCCGATAATCTGCTAACAACTCACGCTCACTTGATTGTTTACTCCCTGCTATCGGCTGTACCTGTCTGTACGTAACGACAGATGCGGGTTCGATCCGCAGTAGCAAGTCAGCGGATTTGGTCTGGGTGGAATGTGGCAGCGGGTCGAGCAGATTAGCGCTCAGCTAAAGCCGCAGGAGCCTCACGCTGTACCCTCTTAGGGTCAGCGTTGAGAGGAATGCGGGTCAAAGAGGGGGGTTCAACACCCCCTTCTTTGACAATTTCTTTTGTAATGTTCGTAGGAATTCTCTAAACACATCGCTTTGGGTTCGAGATGTTAACTCGCAATACTTGACCAGAACCTCTTTTTCTTCTGAAGTAAGCCTAAACGTTGTTGTTTCTGTTTGTTTCACGATTGTATTTACATTAAATATGCAGTACAATTGTCTCATGAAACTAGCCTACCAGTTCAAACTACTGCCAACGTCCGACCAAAGACGCCGTATGAGCAAATGGCTCGATATGCTACGGCATCAATACAATTTTTTGTTGGCAGACAGATTTGATTGGTTTGAAATGAACAGGTGTTCAGTTAATGCCTGTCCACTGGTATGCAGTATTGCATCCCCAAGGGAACATCCTGAGTATTACGGACAGAAACGCTCACTTGTGTCTCTCAAGACAGAAAGAGAATGGTACAAAGATATCCATGCCGATGTCTTGCAGGACATGGTGAAGCGAGTAGACCTGGCATTTGCTCGTTTTATCAAAGGTGATATCAATGGTAAGCGGAGCGGGAAGCCTCGATTTAAAGGCAAAAACCGCTATCGCACTTTCGCTTATCAGCGAGTGAAGTCTGACTGCATCCAAGGGAATCGAATTGAACTTCCCAAGCTAGGAAAAATCAAATTCATTCAACATCGCCCTATTCCTGACAGTTTTGTCATTAAGAGAGCATTGGTTACTCTCAAAGCAGATGGTTGGTATGCGACACTGACTCTAGAAGATGCATCAGTCCCTGACACTCCTACTATTGGCATTGAACCGACTGAAACTAACAGTATTGGCGTTGACGCGGGATTGGAATATTTTGCCGTCTGCTCAGACGGCACGATGGTAGAACCTCCTAAATTTTATCGGCAAGCCGAAGAGAAATTAGCCAAACTGCAAACCAAAAGAGAGCTAAGAAAAAAAGGTTCTACTGCACGTCGCAAACTTGGGTCACGCATTGCTTGCGTTACATCAACAGGTAGCTAGACAACGCAAACAATGGCATTTTGAGCTTGCAGGTGAGTTGGTCAACAAGGCTGAGGTTATCTTTGTAGAAGACCTTAAAGTTTCCAATATGGCAAAACGCAACAAACCCAAGCAAGATGAATCGGGTAAGTTTTTGCCTAATGGTCAATCCGCAAAGTCCGGGTTGAACAAGAGTTTTGCTGATGCGGGGATAGCTGGGTTCTTGAACGAAATCCTTCCGTACAAGGCTGAAAGAGCTGGGCGGTTGGTCGTGAAAGTTAATCCTGCTGGAACATCTCAACATTGTGCAATGTGCGTCAACAGAGTTTCAAAGGAGTTAAGTGATAGGTGGCATGAATGCTCTTGTGGTACATTCATGCCTCGTGACCTGAACTCTGGAATTCTAATAAAGAAAGTGGGGTTGGGCGTTCGCCTCACTATAAAACGCGAATCCGGGAATTCTCGGAGGAGAAGCCCACACTCTAGTCTTTGATTGAGTGTGGGAGTACGTCACTTGGAGATTCAGAGCGAACTGGGAGGGGGAACAAAGGTTATTATTGTTGTATCTGTTAGGATTATCCCAATTTAGTAAAAACAGGAGTGCGAGCCGGAGTTCTCTTTCGCGAGATAGAAATGCAAGCGAGCAGGATGCTTGCACTCCTAAAAAACGCTCTTAGGTTAAAACACTGACTGAGAAAATTCAGGTAAATGGCAATGTGTTTATCTAAATCTAAGTATAAAGTTAGAACGACGGAGTGAAAGGTGGAACTATGTCTTATAGCGAATTTTCCCTAGATGATATTAAAAATAAACTCGGATTGACAATTCGAGAAGTCTCTGAAGTTATTACGGCTGTAGAACCGATCGCACCCAGTCAGCTTTTAAAGGAAACCTTAGCCGAAAATATTCCCTTAGCCTTGGGAATTGACACGGAAAAAGCGCGATCGGAGATGATAGTCGCTCCGGTATTGATTGAACTCCGCAGGCGGTGCGATCGTCAAATCAGCCTCTTTTCCGGTACGGAATTTAATATTGATCGAGTCAAAGGACTGAATGGCATTTGTGACTTTATGATTAGTCATTCACCAGAACAATTATCTTTAAATGCTCCCGTGTTTACACTTGTCGAAGCCAAGAATGACAATATCAAATCGGGAATTGCCCAGTGCATTGCAGAAATGTTGGCAGCCCAGATTTTTAATATTCAAAAAGATAACAGCATTTCCTGTGTTTATGGTGCAGTGACAACAGGCAGTATCTGGAGGTTCATGAAACTAGAAGATAGGACGGTTTATATTGAAACAACAGAGCATTTTATTGAAAACATTCAACTAATTCTAGGTATTTTAATGCAAATTGTTCAGTTGACTCGCCCAACCCTTCCGTGCCTTTGAAGTTCCCTAGTACATTGTACGCTCGCACCGTCCCAAGACTGCGATCGAAGTTAACTCGGCGGTTAGATCCTATACCTCAGATATCGATATATGACGTTCCGTGTTTCAGTCTAGCGATCGAACTTAAATTCTTTTCAACAATCTTCCCCGTACTAAACTTGACGATAATCTACTCGTCAGACTAAATATTAACTTGCTGGATCAACGTAAGGCAGAACGGTGGTTAGCGGCGATGCCCTCTCATATATCGATATCTGATGCCGACTCTCGATATATCATACTTAAATCATCTACTTAATTCAAAACCATGCAAATTCGACTAGCAGTCATCAGCAATGCTGGCGGCACTGGCAAAACCACACTTTCAGTTCACCTCGCCTACGAACTGGGGTTAAGGGGTTTGAAAGTAGCCATTATGGATCTCGACCCCCAAGGCTCCCTGACCCTTTTTTGCGGTCTAAATCCGCCAGAGCCAGAACACACACTGTCCGCCATAATGCGAGAAAGCTTCAATGGCTCTTGGCCTCTTACTCCTAGCTGGAGTTCCCACACCAATAATATAACCGTTTGTCAAGGCGGAATGACGCTGACGCAAACAGCAGACGAGTTAGTTCTGCACAAGCGTGGCGCTTATCTTCTGGGCGATTGCCTGAGTGACTATCCAATGGATCACGACCTAATTATCTTCGACTGCCCCGCTACCCTCGGCCCCTTGCCCTTGATGGCACTAACTGCTTGCACTCATATAATAGTGCCCGTACAGCTCGAACCAAAATCAATTCAAGGAGCAGCTCACCTGCTGGAGTGGTACTACCACCATTGCAAACAATTACGCCTCAAGCCGCAACCAGAAATCTTAGGGTTTGTACCCAACCAATACGATACGAAACGAGCCGTCCACCGACAACTTTTAGAGTCATTGCCAGCCCAGCTAGAGCAGATGAATATCCGCGTTTTTCCACCTATTCGGGACAGTGCAGAATTTGTCAATGCCAGCGGTCAAGGGTTGCCATTACACCTTTATCGCCCGCTTCACCCAGCTTTAGGCGACTTCAAAGAAATTGTTAAGCACCTGGCTACTTTAATGGGAAATGGAGTTGCTCCGGCTATTGCCAAAAAAGGAAAAAAAAAGAAATAGTGTTTGATTCACAGTCACAACTTGCGCCGGCGAAAACGAATCCTTCGTTTTTGGCTTATAGCCATGAACTGACTTCTTCCAATCCCCAATTTAAAATCTAAAATCGCTATGGCCACCCGTAAAGCTCCCGACTTGGGAAATTATTTTTCATCCGCCAAGCAGTCAATGCACCTCTCTGAAGCTGAATCCGAGATTCAGGAACTCAAAGCAGAAATTGAAGAACTGCGAAAATCGGGTTCAACGGAATTGGAATCTCAATTGACTGCACTGCGAGAACAACTAGAATCCGCCAGCGGTATCCTCTCCATTTCACTCTTACAAATTCAGCCTAATCCTGAACAACCCAGACAGACATTTTTGCCGGAAAGTATCGAGTCCATGTCCCGTTCCCTCGCTAGTGACGGACAACTGCAACCCATTATCTTGATTCAACGGGGGGATTTGGTGATATTCGATGGAGAGCGGCGCTGGCGCAGCGCTAAAAATCTAGGCTGGGAAACTTTACAAGCTGTGATCGTTCCAGAACCCGCGGCTTTGCACCGCAAAGCACTGCTGACTTCCCTGCACCGGGAAGATCTCAATCCCCTCGATAAAGCAGAAGCTATTGTGCGGGAGTTGTCTGAAAATACGGGTTTGGAAGCTGCAACTATCCCCCGCATTCTCTCGACAGTGGTGCGACGCTTGAACGCGCAAAAACGAATGAACTTGGTTTCCGAGTTGGTGACGGTGGCACCTGACGAGCAGCAACAGGGTTTGGCCGCTGTGGGTTTGGATGAACAAGAGTTGGCCGTTTTGCGGACACTGTTGGATTTGCAGCTCAATCCCGCTTCTATCGATGCCAACATTTTCCCGATGCTGTCTTTGGCTGATGACCTTAAGACTGCTATCAGGCAATTAGGACTTAAAGGGGTTCATGCAATGGCTCTTTCTAAACTCTCTGCTAAAAATTTAGTCTTGCCAGAGGAAGAAGCGCAGCCGATTAGAGTTCAAGCAACCGATCGAGTTATTGCCGAGAAATTGTCGGTGACTCAAACTCGTAAATTGGTGCAAGAAATTATCAATTCTAATCTGGATGATTTCCCAGGGGCAGCCCGCCAATTCAAGCAGGTTAAGTTGGCAGCCGGGAATTTGAAAAAGCTCTCACCTCAAGTGTTGGAGCAAGCTGAGGTTGACCAACTTGTGGAGTTGCAGGAGGTTTTGCGCCAAAAGCTGGCGGAAATTGAGGCGGTTTTAAAGCAAAATACTGAGAAATAACGGCAAAGTTTCGATCGGTCTGCTTGCTAAAATCGATCGAGTGGAAACACTCGCCGTTTTCATCGCTCCGTATGCCTCTAACTAAATCGATTACTACCAAATTTAAGGGTATTTCTGTAATGGCGAGTTCGCCAATAGGTTCGCTGAAAATGCCGTTATAGGCCCGAGTGGGAAACGCCAAGGTTTTTTCTTCTGGCATTTGCTAATTCCTTCGCTTTCTTCCTCTTCTTCTTCGTAGTCGAGGATGAATTCACAGTCGGTGGGGATGTCTGTCCAACCGTAGGCGTTTAATGTTTTATGATACGGCTCGATCGCATTCTTGATGCAGTTGGCGCAGTTTTATTATATCCGGGTGGCGTTCGTCCGGGTTGTGGAAGCGGTTGTAAGTGTCGGTGAGTCCCTGGTTGGGAGCTCTACGGGGGAACATCGATGAATCAAAAACGCGACAATCAGCCTTATCAAATCAAAGGGGTTGAGGCTCTGTTAGGAACCAGCGACAGCGAAGATGTCGCATCCTCCCTTGTCTCAATACACAAAATTGTCCTGCCACCGCAGCAACCGCGCCGCTATTTCGAGCCGACAGCTATGCAAGAACTGGTGGAGTCAGTCAAGCAGCTAGGGATTCTGCAACCGCTCCTGGTACGCCCCATAGATGGCAACAAGTACGAATTGGTAGCGGGAGAACGGCGCTATCGAGCCGCGTCGTCGTTAGGCTTGACTGAGATTCCTGTTGTGATTCGGGAACTGACAGACGCAGAGGCCCTGCAAATTGCACTGCTGGAGAACTTGCAGCGGGAAGATTTGAATGCGATTGAGGAAACCGAGGGAATTTTGCAATTGCTGGCAATGAAATTGAACTCTACCTCTTCGTCAGTTATTGCTTTGCTCGGAGCGGCCGCTCACCCGGAACGCACGGGTGTGGATAACGTTATCCACAGCTCGCATTGGCAAATAGTAAGCGATATATTTGCACTCGTCGGGAAGTACACTCCAGAGAGTTTCCGAACCAATCGCCTCCCCTTGCTGAACCTGCCAGATGATGTGATTGGAGTGCTGCGGAAAGGACGGATTGAGTATACCAAAGCCAGAGCGATCGCCCGAGTTAAGGATCTCGACGATCGCTCGCAATTACTAGAGGAGGCTACTGCACCGGATCGATCGCTTAAAAGTCGCGTAGATGCAGCTTTGCAGCGAGTAAAAAAGTCTAAGGTTTGGGATCATCCCAAAAAGCAAAAGAAACTAGAGAAGCTGTTAGCTGAACTGGAAGCATTGGTGGGTGAGGGATTGGAAAATTGAAGCTGATTTTAAAGTAAAGCTACATGAACTACCTACACTGTGCCTTGCGGGTACGGCGTTTATTTTTAATCGAATTCCTAACACTCGTATCTCACCGATTGCAGCCGAGTTTGCCCAAAAAATTCTTGAATTCAATCAACACAGACTGCTTAACTTGAGGAAAACGCTACCGTGAAAACACACTCAACGCTTTTTTTGGCTTGGCAAGATCCAAACAGCCGTTCCTGGTTTCCCATTGGCAGGCTAACATTTGACGGAACCAACTACCAATTTACCTACACGCAAGGCGTTTTAGAAGCTCAACAGAAGTGCGGTTTTGAACCCTTGCCCTCGTTTCCGCGCTTAGGTGAAGTATATACATCAACCTACTTATTTTCCGTATTTGTTAATCGGCTGATGCCGAAAAATCGCCCCGATTACCCAAGTTTTATTCACTGGCTAAATCTTCCTCAAGATGAAAGCGATCCAATTGCCATGCTAGCCCGCAGCGGTGGGCGGCGAGAAACAGATACTCTAACTGTTTTTCTCATTCCTGAACCAGATTCAGAAGGGCGGTATCGCCTTCACTTTTTCTTGCACGGACTGCGCTACTTGCCACAATGTGCGATTGAGCGAATTAACTGTTTAGAACCTGGAGAAAAGTTGTGGTTGGCTCACGAATTTCAAAATCATTATGATTCTAAAGCATTGACTTTAAATACAGAAGACCACCATATTGTCGGGTATTGTCCGCGATATTTGAATAGTGAGATTTTTGAACTTCTCTTGAGGAATCCTAGTTTTGTAGAAGTGCGTGTAGAGCGAGTAAATCAACCGCCAACACCGTTTCAGTTTCGCCTGCTGTGTAATATAACTGCTCAAATATCTAATGACTTTTGCCCCTTTTCAAGTTATGAATATCAGCCCCTCAGCAGCTCTTGGGTACTGGAAAACCCCCGCAACTTCGAGTTAGACTCCTCTTGGCAAAGTTGAGCCAAACCATTCATCACCGCAAGTCGCTCAGGAGCCTTTTCGCAATCCGGCCTGCTCGATCGGCGCTTTCTTCCCCAATCCGGTCTCACCGGAGTGCTACTGATGTTGACTCCCGCTCCCACGATCCATTCGTAACAGGCTTGACCCTCAAAGAGGATAGCTCTTGGGTGCTGAAAAGCCCCTGCAAAGATCGGGATTTACTCAGTTGCAGTTCTTTGCCCCACAATGTCCGACCTCTTTGCTATTATATGAGGGCGTTGGTTACTGACCCTGCTGTTGCTTGAGATGAGGGTAAAAGGAGAGTCGGATAGCGAGTTTGTAAACCAGTTTCGTGGGTGCTTGGGATTAAAGTGTACTCTATTCACCTGCAATCTGTTGTAACTGTAAGCTCGACACCGACCTCCAGAGATGGTTTATTTTGGCGAACATGAAATGATATTTTGAATCATTCTACTTGTATGAGAATAATTTATCCCCTTAACCAGTGAACAATCCGCAACCATTTCTCATAAAAGAAGGAGCTAGTTCCCGTGAAAAATGAGTTAAAAGAAGATAGGAATGAACTGGCGAGGCTGGATTATAGCGACTGGCTAGCAAAAACTATTGACGAACTGAATCGAGAAACCGGAGCAGCAATATTTTGCTTAAAAAAAGATATCCCTTCAGGAAGATTTAGGTTAATTATAGACATTCATTGTTTGGCTTTTCAACTCGCAAAAAATCAAGAATTAAGACCTCCATTAGACCCAGGAGAAAAAGCCTATAAAGCGACAATAAACATGGTTGAAAAAGGCCGTGAAACCTTCGGAGAAAAAATTCAAGAAATCAAAACGGCTTTATCAAATAGATTAATCGAGGCCATTAGGAAAGCCCACTGCTCAGAGCCTGATGAAGAAAGCTCAGAGCCTGATGAAGAAAACTCAGAGCCTGATGAAGAAAGCTCAGAGCCTGATGGAGAAAGCTCAGAGCCTGATGGAGAAAGCTCAGAAGTGACAATTGATGAATTAATCAAGTCAATGCTTGTACCCCTGGCATCAATGCCAAAGCAGCCCTCCTTGTTTGCTTGGCAATTCCCTTCGATGACTGGGTTGAGTTCGCAGGATTTGACCTTGGATTATGAAGTGGAGACTCCTACAATCAGGAGTCACAAAGTAACAATAGAGATAAATAGTGCAACTCGCTTCCGCGAATTTGTGGTGACTGGGCTGGAAAATTATGTTCAATTCTTGAAAATACAACAGGACTCAAATTATCCTGATTTTGTAATTAAAAACGTGAGAACGAGCCTCGATTTGCTCAAAACTAATGGTTCTAATGAATTATGCCAACTTGAAAAATTACTTAATCAGGAAACAATCGGTCGCCTGAAAAGAGAGGCGGAAGTAACTTACTTGGAATCCTTGGCAAATATAATTGGTGAAGATTGCGATCGCGTTAGAGACTCGAAGCAAAAAAGTAAGTTAATACATCAGTTTGCCCTTAAAGGGAAACAACAGCCACGCGGAATATCACTCGACGAAGCCTCGTTTTATTTGAGGGACTACAGCCGGCGTCTTAGATCACTGGAAAAATTTATCAACGACAAAAAGAAACCAGAGGCTTATTACGAAGTAACATACCAGGGCGTACTTGTAGACATCCAAGAATTATTCTCTGGGCGGGATGCCTTCTCCGAGTTACCTCTTTTGGGCAAAATCGATGGCTGTATTGGAGAAACAGACGATCCACATCAGAGCATTACCTCAATAACTTTTGGACTCAAATTCAAGTTAAACGGGCGCGTCAGTAATCCGGTTCTTTACGATTCTTCATTTGTGTATGGGCTTGAGATGATTAAGCCGGATTCAAAGTTGCATAACATAGATTTGGACGATCTAACGCAGGAGAGGCGCAAGAAACACATTGAGAAAATAGTTAAGTTTTTCGTTCTTTATTACTTTGCATTTGCCTGTCCCAACCCTCTAGCGCCAAATTATTGTTACGAGGATGTTCTAAATTTTGATGTAATCGGGAGATTTACGGAAGAAGTATTGCCTCAGTTGAAAGAAGAAGCTCTTGACAGTGATGAGGCTAAGAAAAATTTAATGATAAAGTTTGTTGGTGAAATGAGTGAATACTTAGTTACTGACAAACTGGAAGCTGTGGTAAAGGCTCTTAAAGAATACTTAAAAAAAGAAAAACTTGGGTTTTCTGCCGAAAGAAAGGTAAATATAGGGCTGTCACGGACATTGCTTCTGTCAGACTTGAGCGAAATCAGCAATACGGGTAGATTCTTCGGGAATGAACTGTCGGAGAATCTGAAGGAATGCCTCAAGTATGTTTTCATCTCGGCACAGGTGGCAAATAAAGACGCAATCATCCAGTTTCCTGTAACGCTGACATTTGAGACGGATAACTTCTACCGCACGAGTAAGAAGCGCGAGTTCGACATGAGCTATCAAATTGGCGACATTCAAATGCTTCCCGTGTTCTATAGTTTTGCAAGTCAAGATACAAGCAAGCAATTTGCTCGCGATAAAAAGAACATCGAAATGCTCGCACCCTTATTAGGGGGGAAACGTAACCTGCCCCAAAATGCTGATGAAGCATCGGAATACATGAGTCGCCTTGTATTTCCGGGCTCACTAATAGAGTTTAAAGTGACTGAAGTACCTTTAGAAAAAGCCACAGAACGGGGGCGTTTTATATACGAGCTTACTTGGCGGACGCTTGGCTTCATAATATTAGATATTATGACATCTCAAGCGCGAAAAAATAAAAATTTATTTGTATGTCAGTGGCTGCTGCACCAAACAGCAGAAGCCCAAACAACGCAGCAGGAAACATTGATTCATCAAATAGTGGAGGAATGGAGTTATGTATTGAGCGACTCCTTGTTGATGAATTCTCAAGGAATAGTGATGCCGAATATTAACCGTTATAAAATCCCAAATGCCAAGTGTTCGCTCTACTCGGTGTTGCCACAGGAATACAAAATTAAGAACAATAACAATAGAACCATAGAGCCATTGTTAATAGTGATGGTTTCAAGTAACAAATGCGACGCCCGTTCCTCACGTTGGGGAGAAAACTACATTGCCAACTTGACAGGTGAAGTTGTAGCAGTGGAGCCTACAAAAACAGGCCTAAAAGTGAGCATGGTGAAAACTCTGGCGGGAAATTACAGAGGAGATGAACTGCATCGCTGTCCAGCAGTGCTGCGCGACACAATTAGCGATATGTATCTCAAGGGGTTTCGCCACGTTATATACATAGCTAGCAGTCCCTTTTCTGAACACCTGCGCGTGACTGACCAACAAAATGAATTGTTCTTCATGTCGCCGGAACTCATCAAATACCTCAAGATTGCTGATGATCTGGTAATATATCCGGTTCTGTACGACAGTTACAGCGCCTTGCGGATTGATGGGGAACTGAAAGAAGAGACTTTGTACGTTCAGGACGTGCGCCAGTTGAGTAACGTATTTAATGACCCCAATCGCTCCCAGGTAGTATTTTTCAATTTGTTCACCGGAAAGGCTGTAGAGCGAGATCGTATTTTCTACAACACTGTGACAACTTATTCTACCTTGCTCAACGCCCACCCTGGCGACGTAATTGACGTGAATAAGGTAATGGACGGTCTCATCAAAGAGGGAGAACTAAAAAATAACCTCATGCTTGGGTTAACGCTCTTGCATTATTCAAAATACGAAAAAAGCCAAACTAAGGCAGAGAAATCGTTCCTCAAACTCGACCCCCTAAATGATATTATCGGCGACAATGCAATTGGCAGGTCAGCAGCAAAAAGTCGGCACTGCATCTCTTCGGTGCAAATGAATTCTATCGCATTTCTCACAGAAGTGTACAACGCATTGATCGTTCCAATTTCTGAAGAGAATGCGATTAATAGCAACATTAATCTATCTCACTCCTCTCTCTTGCTTCTCGATGAAATTAAGAATTACTTAGTAGATCGTGAAGTAAGCGCTCCCGATGAGCTGCCTCAACATTATGTTGACTGCTTGGTTGAGTCCTATTCCAATCCGATGCTTAAGGAGCGAGTTGAATCGATAATCGCTCCCCAGTGGTGGGTTATTAGCAACGGCGATATTGTCCCGTTTTAAAGGATCTGTAAGTTTTAGAGGATCTGTAAATGCAAATAAGAGAGGCACAAGGACATCTTTTCGAGCTAGCATTTAACGCGGGAATATTGACGGCGATTCATCAAACAGGGATGAAATATGCCCACATGGGTTTATTCATCGATGATTTGAAAAAACTCAATCATCGAGGAGTCGTCAATAGCCTCGTCCAAATGAAATTGAAAGAGGGATTTATTGACGCGGAGAGTCAGCGAATATGGACAACATGGGGCAAGTTGTTACTTCTGCGGGGTCATCTTGGCGGTTTGGGTTTATGGCACGAACTGATGGATGCGTTCGGGTACTCCTCTAATACAAGCAGATATTGGGAATTGCTGTACGTGCAGTGCTGTCTTTCGGATGCAACCAGCATGAGAACGCTGGAAAAAAACGAACATGACCGCTATTCTCAAATCCTTTCCCAGTTGGGCATTACCCCAGATAAGGTTTTCCCATACATAAATAAATACGCTACAACGGGGGAATTTTTAAAGGCGGACACATTAATGCTGATGTCGAAAGAGGGGGAGGGAGGCGGAAAAAAGGAATATCGCATCGTCTGCGTTGATTTGTCTGCATTCACCGTTGATAGCAATGACAGCAGCGAGTTGAACGAAGGGGAAAATCAGGGTGCAACTGATGAACGAGAACATTGCGATTTGTGGAATTTATCGAGTGCTTTATCAATCCTTGAGTCTCTCGGAGTGGAACTGCACCGCTTAATGTCCAAAAGTGTTTATCATCACTTAAAAATTGACACAAAGGAAGGAAGCAATCGAGAATTAATAATTGGGCGTGACATAAAGGATTACCTGACAGCTTTTTCTTATTACGACAAGGACTTTGTTAAGTTGGTGCAGGCGGCATCGTACTCCGCTAGTTTTGTCAAGTTTCTCGAATCAGAGAACAGGATACCAAAGGATGCAACTGTCCAAGTCACGGCGATCGGTTACACGACGCAGGGAATTAGCACTCTGAATGTCGGACGGGAAGATTTAGACATCCTTGATCGTTGCGCCGAAGCATATAAGTCGATGAAGAGACAGGAAAAGTCTGACACAGAGAATTCAATTGATAGTTATGAGCGGACGCTTGTTAAGATGCTCAATTTAATCAAGCAAAGTGTCGCGGATAGTTTATTGTACGCACCTGGTGGAATGGGAGTTAGCGTTGAAAACAGTGCAGCAGGAGAATGCGAACTCAAGAGCGATCGCCAAGAGCAAAAAGTAAAAGAATTTGTTGACTCGCTGTGCGATATGAATACCACTGCGGACAGAACCGTGTCTTTCACTGAAATAATTAGTAATTTTCACAATCCATCGGATTCTCTGGATGATTCGATTACTTCAAAATACAACCTCCCTCAGAAAATTACGCTAAGGAATGCTCATACCCAAATAATAAAGGAACAACTGTCATCCGCCTGTCGCTATCTGTTCCTGACCGGAAATCCGGGTATTGGGAAAACAACGACAGTGGTGGATTTTCTTCGCGATCGCGTTAACGAGGGCTTCCTGCTGTTCTACGTCAGTCCGCGACTATCCGTTAACGAAGACACAATCAATAAATTTAGAACTGAATCGGGGCGCTTGTTTGCTGATGACCTGTACTGCATTTATACCAGCCACGCTATTATTGCCACCAACAACGGCTTGCCAACAGTCAAATATTATTCTAATGCCGATACTAATACTTCTAATTGGTCAGGGGTGACATTTATTGGCGTTGGAGATGAGGGAAAGCATCTCACAAGAGCGAGACAGGAAATAAGTCGTCTTTCAGGAAATTCGCTTGGCTACGATAAAAAATCAGGAACGGGAGTGATTAGGAGCCTGTGCGATGCTGGTCACGCTCTCATCAATAAGGGCGTGAGTAAAATTGTGATTACCTGCTCTACTCAGTCCCTCCGTAAAGTGAATAAATACGGCGACTCCTTAGATAACTTTCAGAGACTATTTCGTTCGGTTACAAATCAGGGTGAAGTGATTTCAGAGGAAATGATTAAATTATCCTCCCGCCTAAGGAACATCATTGTTATGATTGACGAAGTCACGGGCGATAGCGCTGGAGTTGAGTGGTTTCACGCCATGCAGAAATGGTTGGATAAAAAGCTTGAGCTATTCGATAAATCGCACGGTTTTAACACTAAATTGATTGTTGCTGACGCTTCCCTAACAGGTGTTGAAGTTGTTAAGCCGCACCTCGGTACAAGGGAAGCAGAGCCAGCTAAGATTTACTGTTCTCCTGTTGAGAATGAGCGAGAGCCACTAGAGCTTAGTTTTCAGTCGTTTACTGATGAGTCAGCACGGCGAGGAATTATTGATTCCACCATTATTAACGCCAACTCATATCCAGCAAAACTTATTGAACTCACTTACAAAGTTTTCTTCGAGACTTGTAAAATTAATGAGGATGGCTCTCTTAAAAATAAACTGGGTCAGTCAGCGCGGGACGAGTCCCTAGTAACCGAAATAATCCACCACGTTTCTGAGCCAAATTCAGACCAATTACTGGTTTACATTCAGGACAAGCAACGTCTGACACAATTAATAGATTTGGTCAAAAAGAGGCGGCCTCGATTCGATAAAAATAAGGCTTATTTGGAAATACATTCCCTGTCAGATCCAGACAAGGAAAGCCGCCTTGAATGTAAAGACCAGGTTAGAGTAGTATTTATGACATCATCAGCTTCTCGCGGCATTTCCTTTCCTCATGCAAAACACATAATCGTCGAGCTACCTAGGTTTCAGATAGAAAACAACCTGATGGAAATTATTCAGACCATCTATCGAGGTCGGGGCGATTTGGGCGAGGGAAAAAATAACGATCGCGAACCCAAGAAAGTGACGGTGTACATTGTGGAAAAAGTATTCACCAATGTGCCCAGCAAGCAACAAAGTCAGATCGCTCGCGTCGCAAATCTGATAGGTTCCTTGCTCGTCTTGCGAACAGCGATAATGACGAGAATTACGGGTGCAGGATATTTCTGCGGACGCAACACAGCAATGATTCCCATTGGCGGAAAAGGGATGTATTCGGGGGGCGAGACGTTTAGTACCCGTATCAAGTCTCTCATGCAGCGGCTGCGGAGCCATCAACGTCTACATCCAGAGGATCGAGATGTTAAACTTGCTCTCGAACATTTGCCTTGTTTTTTTGAATCTGCGAAATTCTTTATACAGAAGTCTACTTGCTCACCCAATTCTGCTGTTTCCTACGAACAGACAAGGAAGAAAATCAGCTTACCGTCTCTATTGGAGTCGGGCGTTGATTTCTTATTTGACCAATGCTCTTGCATGGCTGACTTGTTGGATATCGAACTCAGCCCGCAGGTTTTTTATGTGGATGGTTCGCTGTTGCTCGTCCCAATGAATAATAACACAGTGACCTCCCTTTACAGGTTCGATCCTTATTCCCAAGTCAGTAAATACGCGACGCCAGAATTCATAAATGCTTTGGAAAATATCGGGCGCAAAAATTACCCACAAGATATAAAAAATGAAATTTACTTCGCTCTTGATTTCATCCAAAAGCTGAAGCAAAATGAGGAGACTACGCAGCAACTTAGCGACTCTAGCAATTTCAGCGATCAGTATTTCGCTGTCCCCCTACATTTCTTGGTCGCTGATGAAACTCTCCGACGCTCATTTACAGAAGAGAGTGAAAACTCGCTTGTGAGCCACAGGTTTCGTATGTTACTGGAGCGTTATGTCAAGGCTTTGTACCCCGCTACTGATTTTCTCCCCATCGGCAATGGCTTCGTTGATTTTCCTTGGGTGATTTTTAAAAGTTATGACTTGGCGCAGATTCGTCGGGGTTTGTTCAGAGCAAACTACTTTCTTAACTCTCGCTCCCTGAATCTACTCAATCTTATTTTGTTCAGGGGGTGACAAGCGCCTTCTGAATTTTAGTCTAACTGCTTTGCTGCATTATCTGCAACCGTCGCTCGTTGACTTGCCCCGCATCCCTTCTATCAGCTTGCCTGCTAATAACGCAGTTATGCACTGCTGTAACTGGTAAAGGTTCAGCCAGTCGCACCCAACTAATCTTAGAGTGTCAGACGAAAGTTAACAGTTTCGATGAGTTTCCCCATAGTCTTGTATTCGATTACCATCCGAACATACAAATCTCAACTTAGCGTACCAAACCAGCCAGCAGCCCCGACGCTTCCCGCTGCAAGCTCTGCCGATTATCATCGTAGCAATTAAGGACGTTCGAGCTGGTATGGCGGCTCAACTTCTGCGCCATTCGCGTATTGCCGTTGCTTGCATCTAACAGCGTCGTAATTGCAGCGTGGCGTATTCTGTGCGGGCTGATTCTTTTAGGAATTCCCGCAGCAGAGCAAGTTGAGAAAACAAGCTTGTAAATAGCGTACCCGCTCAACCTCAATCCGTATTCCCGCTTTGTCAAAGCGATAAATAAAGGATCGAGGGGCATTGCAGCTCCCCGCACGCTCAGCCAATCAGAAATCGCATCTGCCGTCGCGCCGTGCAAGTCAATTAGCTGCGCTTGAGTTCCCCTACCTTTGCCGTAAATGTTCAGAGTTCGGGCTAGCGGGTCAAAGTCGTCTATATTGGCTCCGCCGATCTCCCCCCGGCGCAGCGCATTGTCCCACAGCAGCCGAAGAACTGCATAGTCGCGCTTTCCCTGGGGCGTACTCCGGTCAGGAATGGACAACACCGACTGCATCGCCACCACATTCTCAGAAGCAACTCGGCCAAACCCTGTAGTATCCCGGTAAGGAACCACCTTCTCTCCTTCAACATCTACCAAACTCCACTCGCACTCGCCCACCTTCCGAGCAAAATTCACCAAACTTTTGATAGCCGCCAGCCGCCGATTAATCGTCGCTTCCTTTAGTCCCTTGTCGATTAGTTTGGCTTTATACTTGAGAACCAGCGCGACAGCGGCGAAGCGGTTCAGCCGCAGGAACTCGCGCACCAAGGCCGGGTGCGGTTCCTGCTTCGCCATTGTCGTAAAAAAATCGTACAAATCTTTCTCATAAGCACGCCTAGTGTTGACAGAGCGCTTGGCAGCTAACAGCTCTGCCACTAGGTCGCGCGTCGAAGCTATCTCTCCAAAGGAATTAGTAACGTGTTCTAAGTCCATACCCGGCCTGATAATTTGGCTTTCCAGACCAGATTACCTGAATCTGGGGTGCAAAAAGATGGATAATTTACCAGTCCGTTCGGCGAGCGTACTAATGATGAGCGGCGGGCTCCAAAACCTTGCAGGCGCAGCGGCGCTCGCTGCAATTGAGTGAACGAGCATAAATTTTGATGGTCAGACAATTAAAGCTGCCTCTTGGGGAAGTTCTGCCGCTAGCGCCGCCCCCTCTCTCAAGAGGGCAACAGCACCTTTTCAACCTTTACAGACAACATGAAGTTGCCCGTTCACCGCTGGTGCGAGATGAGCGTGTGGGTTTCTCGGCCTCTTGGGTCGAAACCGTTATTGCTAAAGCCTTGGAACGGGGGAGTGCGACTGTCTTCGATCCATTTGCCGGTGCGGGTGAAATGCCAATCGAACCCGGAGCTAGCTGGTTCTCCCGGAGTGCGACTGTCTTCGATCCATTTGCCGGTGCGGGGACGACGCTGCTTGCTGCTGAGAAAATGGGGGTTGAATGTTTGGGAGTAGAAGCTCATCCCTTCGTTGCTAGGATTGCTTCAGCCAAGTTGTTATATCGAACTGACCCCGCTCTTTATTTAGAGCATATCAGAAAGGTCAAAATACGTGCCGAAAATTTGCCTGGCTGTGTAGATAATTATCCGGCTCTGATTCGTTCTTGTTTTAGCGATCGCTCCCTTGAAGGCTTAAATCGATTGTGGCAGGCTTGGAAACAATTAGCTGACGATTCTCCTCAATCCGAGTTGGTATGGCTGACAATTATAGCCATTCTCTGCCATGTTTCCTGCGTTGGAACTGCCCCTTGGCAGTACATCTTACCTAACAAAAAATAAAAAATCTGTATTGTAGCCGATGTCAGCTTTTGAGCTAATGGTTCAAACCCAGGTTCAAGACATGAGAATTGCAGGAAAAACAGCAGCTAATACGGGTGCATCTCATTTTTGCAAATATATTCGTAGGGGCGAAGCATTTCGGTAGTAAATATCTGGTTCTCACTAATAAATTGTCTGCCGAAATGCTTCGCCCTTGCACTCATAGAGATGCACCCGCTAATACTGCTAAGAGCGTTCGCTCTGATGCTCCGACTTGTCTTGGCGTACCGGATGATGATTTTGCTGATTTAATCATTACCTCGCCGCCCTATGCTAATAACTATGACTATGCCGATGCTACGCGCTTAGAGATGTGCTTTGTAGGAGAAATTAGTGGAAAAACCGGAAGCATAACGTCCCTCTGTGCGAAGGCTGTTTGTGGGTTAGGTGATGATTGAGATTTGACAATAGCTTGTATTAACAGTTCTTAGTCTCGGGCAGAAATTAACAGCGATCTAGCAGGAAATTATTACTGGAAAATGTTAAAACAATAGCGTTATGGTAAACTGTAGTAACGAGCGAATTGGGACAAGTATATGGGAGAACTTTCGATCGTGAACTTAGTGGAAAAACACATTATTTCTCGCCACCACTGGAACGCAAATGCTTTGGGGATACAAGGCGTGGTAGTACGGAAAGTTCGGGTTACTCCTTACAAAACGGTTCGAGAAAGCAAGTGAGATATTTGTCTATCAAACCTGTAACTATTATTGGCATAAAGAGGCTAGGCTATGGAGTTATCTACTACCACCACCACCACCACCACGATAGATGGCGACCGCATTCAAGAGTACGCCAAGAAGCTACGCCAGAGTAATTTTTTAGAAACTTTGGCCTTGAATGTAGCAATGGGGATTCATGCCGAAATTACTAAAAGGGATGAAACATTAGAAGGCTTTAGTCATAAGTGTGTTGATGAACTCAAAAAATTTCTCAAAGAGCAGATAGTTGATGATGCTTTCTACTTGACAAAAGCAGAGGAAATATTAAATCATCTGACCCTCTGGCTTCAGGCAGGTAGAACCGAGGAAAATTTATGGAAAAACGTGGCACTTGATTCAGCTTTAATTTTTCTAGAGCCACTCGATTTATCCAATCGGACACTAGATGAGTTAACCGCTATGCTGGGGCTGGCTTCAAAAACAGTTCCCGCAACCGAACCCCAGCTATTTATCAGCACCACAATCACTCAAATACTCACCTCAGCCCCTCCTAGAACGGCTTGCAAGTCCTTATTACGAATTTGGGATTGGCAAGAAGATACCCATAAAAATGTGTTTTTTCGAGATAATTACAGCACGGGTTTTGTTAAGTTAGCCTTAAAGGATCAAGACCCAGTTACTAAAGAATATTTTTACTTTACAGGCAAGGCAGCCTGGGGAATTCTTGAGGAATTTGGCAATTTGGGGAAAGATACTGCCAAACTCCACTGTTTACTATCTGCCTATGTTTTTCAACAGGCTGTGCCTTGGAGAACTGAAATTAAGCTAGCTGGAACTGGGAAAAATGGCGGCACTAACCTCATAGACTTAATGGGTTGGGGTGAGCGTAAAGATATGACCACTTCCCAGAAGTTACTCAGGATAGAGCAATGCCTGAAGCTTCTGAGAAGGCTGGACGCTACCATTAAATGGAATATCGGGAAGCTAGGATGCGATATGAATTCCCTCATTTGGGACGTTGCTGTGGAGCGCTACGGGCAGCGTAACATTTTCACAGATGAAATTGATGAACCAACAGAAATAGTAGCCTTCATTCGGGCAGGTAGATGGGCTGACTTTTTCTTTAATAAACCTGGCAAGAATGCCAGGCCTCCAGTTGCCTTATATGAGTTTGGTTGGATTTCAGAAGCGACGCTCAAAATGAACCCGTATCATGATGAGCTAGCATTCTTAATTGCCATCAATATAACAACAGAAAGCGCCATTCATACAAATGGGAAATACACGGTTAAGACCGTGCTAGAGATGGTGATGCCGAAAAATGAGATTGAATTAGCCCGTAAGGATCATCGCTACGCTGGTAAGCTGAAGCAACGTTGGGATAAAGCCTTAATGCAGCTAGCTGAGTTAGATTGGCAGATTATATATATATGACTCTGAAACCTACCCAGAATGGTTGCGTCCTGGAAGTACAACAGGTAAACCCAAAGATTGCAAAAAAAGAATTATTGATTTACTGCTAGAAGCTGGCGTCACCATCAAGCCTCCCGGTAAAATTCCTGCCTTGATAGCTGCTAAAAAATCAGCATCTTTGCCCCGGAAACGGAAATCAGCATTTGCTGCCCCGTTAGAGTGGGAACCGATACAGAAGGCTTGTGAAGCAAAGGATTGGACGAAGCAAAGAGTCATCGCCGAAAAGCTGGGCATATCTCAGCAGCTAGTCTCACAGCTTCAGCGCGGCAAGCCAATTAGCCCCAAAACCGCCGCCCACCTCAAAAAAATCTTGCCTAAAGTGCTACCAGAATTGTCAATCTAGCTTCCCGTCCCCTTGACCCCAACTCCAGCCCCAAGCGTAGTAAGGCTGGAGTTTTGCGTAGTAAGGCAAAAATGACCTCAAAATCACCTTCAAACTTTTACCAGGCAAGGCTTATGACTTTACTACGGACACACCCGGATCTAGTGACAAAAACACCCGGATCTGGTGACAAAAACTCCCGGATCTGGTGACAACTCAATTTTGAAACTCTTGACTAGCAAGCATTTCAGAACCTTACTACGCGCGGATTAACTATTAATTAATTATCTTTGATCGGCGTGCAAGCAGCGATTTTCAGAACATGAGACAAAGGGATGTTCCCCACTCAAGGAATAGCCCGGTGAAGATTTATCGAGATAGCACAGGCATTGACCTTCAAAATCAGTCCTCACAGAGACTCATAGTCCACTTAACCCCATCTGACCCGTTCATGAGGCGCTCTGGCGGTAGCCAGATTCGGGTGCAACTTGGAGTGCCTTTCGCATTGCTACTAGGCCAGAAGGTCAACACAGCCAACATGGGGGTGCGTTATGGTCTTGTCTAAGTCCGCCCTCACTGAATGGCAAGAAAGCGGCGTAGACTCCGCCATCTTCGCCCTCAACGTGCAAACTCTTAGTGGCGACGCCCCCTACGCCTACCTCCTCTACGAAATTAACGCCGCCTCCGGCAGAGTCCACCCCGACGCACAATGGCGGTGGGCCAGAAAACACTACAGCCACATCGAGCACGGTGGTTGGTGGTGTTCGGGCCTTGACCCCCTCAACAACTGGCAGCCCATGTATTGGGGCTGCTTCAAACCCTATCAGCCCCGCAACAGCTTCGACCCAAACGGTAAAACCAAGCCCGTCAAATACGAACACCCCCCCAAAAGCCCCACCAGAGCCTTCTTCCTGCAAGTCCCAGACCACATCTGGGCAAAAGTCGCAGAACGCCACGGCGTCCCCATCAACCCTGAAAACCCAGAGGACTTAGAGATGGGGAACACGGGAACTGGGGAGACGGAAGATGAAAATCTCCCCTGTGCCCCTGTGCCCCTCCGCAACCCCACGAACCCGCCTCAATTCTGGGAATGGGTTTGGCTCAACAACATCCCCGTCACCATCGTCGAAGGCGTAAAAAAAGCCGCCTGCCTGCTCACAATGGGCTACGCGGCCATTGCCCTCCCCGGCGTCACAATGGGTGTCAGAACCAAGAACGCGCTAGGGGAGAAGTGCAACCCCTATCTCATCCCCGAACTCCAACACTTCGCCACCCCAGGGCGGGAAATCTACATCGGCTTCGATCGCGACAGCAAGCACTCTACCGTCCTCAACGTCAACCGCGAGATTGACAAACTCGGCCGCCTGTTCACGACCGCCAAATGCTCCGTCAGCGTCATCACTCTGCCAGGACCGGAGAAAGGCATCGACGATTTCGTGGTAGCCAGAGGCGAAGATGCGCTCATTGCCCTTAAAAACGCAGCACGAGGCTTCCAATTTTGGCAGGATAGGGAATCATGGCTTTTAACCTATCCCGCGTCTTTAACGCTAAATTCTCGCTATCTGGGAGAACTCCCCTATCCAGAGGCCGGCTTAGCCTGCATCAAATCCCCCAAAGGCACCGGCAAAACCCGCTCCCTCGCCCACCTGGTTTCCCACGCCCTCAACACGGGCGAACGCCGCGTGCTAGTCATCACCCACAGGATTCAGCTCGGCCGCGCCATCTGCGCCGGGTTGGGAATCAACTACATCGACGAAACCAAGAACTCGCCGGAAGGCAAATTATTCGGGTACGGCTTGTGTGTAGACAGCCTCCACCCCCACTCAATGGCCCGTTTCAACCCCGAAAACTGGTCTGGGGCGATCGTCCTCATTGATGAGTGCGAACAAGTCATCTGGCACGCCTTGAACTCCAGCACCTGCCGCGAAAACCGCGTCGCCATCTTGCAAACCCTGCAAGAACTCATTCGCACCGTCTTAACCACCGGCGGCTTAATCGTTGCCCAGGATGCTGACTTATCTGATTGCGCGATCGACTACTTGAAGGCGCTTGCTGGCATCCCTCTCGAACCTTGGATTGCCGTCAACGAATGGAAACCTAAAAAAGAGCGGGACGCGATCTTCTACGCCACTCAAAGTCCCGCACCACTATTCGCTCAAATGGAGCAAATTCTGTCGCGAGAAGTCACCGGCTGCGACCTTGAAAGTCGCGCCCTCTGCTGCCCGCTCGATCGAAACAGGCCCCACATTATGGTTGTTGAAGACTCGCAAAAAGTCAAAGGAAAATGGTCGTGTCGCAACCTAGAAACACAACTGCAAAAACGATTTCCCAACAAGCGCATTCTCAGGATTGATAGCGAGTCAGTAGCCGACCCCAACCACCCCGCTTGTGGCTGCGTTGAGAATCTTAATGCCACCATTCAAAACTACGATATCATCATCGCTAGCCCCACCATTGGCACAGGAGTTAGCATCGACATTCGCGGTTATTTTGCAGCGGTATTCGGCATTTTTAAAGGAGCAATTGCCGTCAACGATGCCCTGCAAAGTCTCGCTCGAGTCAGGGATGAAAATGTTCCAATCTTTGTCTGGACAGCGCCCTTTGGCATTGGCAAAATTGGCAACGGCAACGCTTCTTATCGAGCTCTCCTCGCTTCCCAGCAGAAGGTTATCAAAGCCAATATTCGCTTGCTGCAAGGAGTTGACTTCGACATCGACGCGGCCCACGACCCGGTTCACCTGAGAACTTGGGCAAAAATGGCTGCTAGAATTAATGCCGGAATGTGGCATTACAGGGAGGCGATTAGGTACAGCCTAAAAGCTGAAGGGTTTCAGGTAAAACTGTGCCGAGAAAATCAGCTAGAACAACTCCTTTTAGAGGGATTAGCGCAGCAAATAGCAGCCAGCGCGGTTAAAAACTGGAAGCTATTGCAGCAGGTTGCCCAGAAGGTTGATGCTGGGTTAAATGAATTAAATCTCCGAAATGTTGGAGCTGCTCTGGCTAAGAAAGAGGCTGAGTCAATTCAGCGAGAGAACTGCAGGGTAGAAGCGGATGCTGTTGCTGATGCTCCTGATATTACTCTGTCTGAGTATCTGGAGTTGAAGGACAAGCGCTCCAAGACTCGGGGCGAACTCAATCAAGAGCGCAAGTATCAACTGCAAGAGACTTATGGGGTGTCGGTGACGCCTGAGCTGAAATTGAAGGACGACGACGGCTGGCTGCCTCAAATTCGCCTGCATTACTATTTGACCCATGACCCAGAGTTTGTCAGGAAACGAGATAAAAATCACTTGGCGGGGCATCAAGAAAGGGGTCAAGGGAAGGTTTGCCCGCAAGATTTGCGCTTCCTGAAAGCTTCTGTGGAAGCTCTCAAGAAGTTGGGGCTGATGGAGTTCTTTGACTCAGACAGGGAGTATCGAGGGACTGACCCGGAGGTGATAGCCTTTGCTCAAAGGGTCAAGCAGTATTCTGCGGATGTGAAGGATTTTCTGGGTATCAGGGTTCACCCTAATGCCCAGCCAATGGAGGTGGTTCAGTACGTTTTGAAGGGGAAACTGGGCTTTACCCTGCGACGGGTTCGCCAAGAAAGGTCGGAAGAACGAGATGCTTTGGGCAGGTCTAAGCGCATTCGAGTTTACCAGTTCCAGTTCCCCAACGACGGTAGGTCGGCGATTTTTGCGGCTTGGCAGCAGCGGGATGAGAAGGCTATCTCTTTGGCAGAAGCTGTGGCTCCTTGTTTGGAAGGGATTCCTGGCGGCACAGGGTCGGATAAAGATATAAAGATATCGGAGGGTGTGCCGCCAGGAGATGAAGCTGCGATCGCAGGACACTCATTGAAAGTGGGCGCGCTAGTGCGGTTTGCTGGTGAGGTTCAAAAATATGTGGTTAAAGCTGTCTCAGGCGCTCAAGTGATGGTGAAATCGTTGCTTTCGGGTGCGATCGTCCACACTTATGCTCGCCGCTTAGAGCTGGCGGATGGAGGAGCGACGTGAGAACGCTGCCAAAAAATGCGATTCGTTTTTAGTCCAGTGCGACCTGAAAAACGTGAGTTCGACGCGGGAGTTCGCAACTAGAAACATAGACAGACTCGTTCCTCGCTAGTGTTGTCACTCACCAGGGCA
Organism: Microcoleus sp. M2_D5; assembly: GCF_036701935.1. Taxonomy (NCBI): domain Bacteria; kingdom Bacillati; phylum Cyanobacteriota; class Cyanophyceae; order Oscillatoriales; family Microcoleaceae; genus Microcoleus; species Microcoleus sp. M2_D5. The sequence continues at coordinate 55,035 of NZ_JAUBRP010000009.1, forward strand.
ACAGTTTATTGTTCGCAACTCGCCGATCTTGGCTCACTGTTGGAGCCGGAGAGAGTGCGCTAACAACCAACTGAGTAAGATTGCCCAGGTGCGATCGACGCTCGCACAACACAGTAATGGAAAAAGATGGAAAGCAAGTCACAAATGTAATTGGACTTTGGACAAAGAGAGAATTTCCCTTCGTGATGTTGTAGCGCGAATAAAGCTGGTTGGACTGATATCTTGCACCATTCTCAATTAGATAAATCTTAGGAAAGAGGCGATAGCGCGTCGCTGGAAATCGGTGAGAGTCAAGTTTTGCAAGTGCACTGATGTCATATACGCCGTGGAATTATAGCCTTATAAAATATGTACAATTCCAAAACTTCAATAAAGCAAATACGCCCTGAAAAATAATGCTGGTAGTGATGCTCACCATAAGTTAATTCTGTTGCTCCTAGCCCGCCCTAAAAATACAATTTAGATGCGGGACAGCTTAAAATGATAAAAATCGCACTAAATCTCAACGTCGATTATTTGGAAAGCTTGTTTAATGCCCTGAGCTAAAGCCTGTTTTTGTTGTTGGCTGTAGAGTTCAAAACTTGTCCGATAAGCCGATCGCATGGCCCGCAAATTCTCAATTTGACCTTTTTGGTCTTTAAGATTGAACAAAACCCAAGCTAAATTATGATGAGCCTCAGCATAGTCCGGTTGTAGCTGAACCGCTTTTTCCAAATATGACCGCGCTGGCCGCCACTGTCTCTGGTTCCCCAACAATGTACCTAAACGAAATTGGATAAAAGCATGGGGTGGAAATTTCTGATTGTAAGCTTCGTAAGCTTGGATAGCACCAGGAATATTTTGGACTTGTTCGCGAGCAATGCCTAAATTTTTCAATACCCAAGCAGCGGCTTGTGGATAGCGCGCCGCTTTTTCAAAATTAGGAATAGCATCAGTCCATAGCCCCTGCAAAGCTTGTTTCCAGCCTGTAAAACCCCAGGCAAAACTGCTGTTCGGTTTCAATTGAATCGCTCTCTGTGCAGCAACTTCTGTTTGAGAGTGATTGAGGTGAATCAAAACCAGGGATAATTCTACCGCTGCTTCACCATTATTAGGCTCAGTAGTTAAACACTGTAGTTTAGACTAACCAAAGATGAGAACGGTGGCAAAAGAAGAACTAGAGCCACCGCGCTAGGAGAGAATGAGGGTGAAAAATAAAACCTATCCACTCCTTAAATGAACAGTGAACGATTAAAGGACTTTCCTGGGAGCAGCATACGAGTTATTGGTGCTGGCGAAAGATGCAACATTCGAGCTGATGGATGCAGTGATGACCACTCCGAATGCGTCATGTTTAGCGGAATTTTCACTCAATCCATTATTCAAGCGTCAATGGCCAAGCATCTATGAAGCGTTACAAGACTGTAGACCTGATCGGAAAAAACTGATGCTGCTGTATCTGAAGCAATTACAGGAAGAAGCACCCCCAACAGAACACATATTAGTAGCAATCGACCACACTGCATGGGGGAGACGAGATGCCAAAACGTTAAAAGACAGAACTCATGAATATCAGAGGGGCTCCATTATTGGACAGGGGTACAGTACCATTGCGTGGATACCTGAAGCACTCTTGAAGTTGGGCATTACCCCTACTCCATGAAAGAATTAGTAGTGGGTCTTCACCCATACTTCAAGCAGCTTCCCAACTCAAACTTGTCTGTGAACAGAGTGTCAACCCAGTTTTAGCAGTTTTGGATCGAGAATATGGCAATGCAACCTGGGTATTAGCGCTCTTCTGATATTCAAGCTGATTGCTTAATGAGAGTCCGAAAGAATGCCTGCTTATGGTCAGCACCACCAGCCTATAGTGGTCGCGGTAGACCACCCAAACATGGGCAAAAAATGAGACCGGGCGACCCAACCACATGGCTCGAAGCTGATACTGCGATTGAAATTGACGAACATCCAGATTTGGGAAAAGTCCGAGTCAGACAATGGATTGACTTGCATTTTTATCGCGCCCCTGGACAAAAAGTCAACTTAATCCTGGTGGAAAGAATGAAGCCCATGTCAAACGGTCAGCCGTTTCCACCCTTATGGTTGGCTTGGGTTGGAGAACGAACTCTACCCTTAGAAACTGTTTGGTTTAAGTATTTACGACGTTTTGGAGTGGATCATTGGTATCGATTTGCGAAGCAACGATTACATTGGACATTGCCTAACTTGAGAACTCCTGAACAATCTGAACGTTGGAGTGATTTAATGCCGTTGATGAGTTGGCAACTCTGGTTGGCACAAGATTTAGTAATCGAGAATAGACTTCCTTGGCAATCTGAAGCGTATCAATTTAACCCCTGGACGTGTTGCCCAATCAATGTTTTCGCTTTTAGTTGACATTGGGACTCCAACAAAAATCCCTAAACATAGGGGAAAATCTCCCGGTTGGGAAAAAGGAAAGGTACGTACCAAGGCACCGTGCTATCCCACTGTCAAAAAACGGGTTTCTCGACGTAAAAAGTCTTCAAGATTAGCTGTTTAATCTTCTACTTTTTGAGTTTTTGAGCAACAGCTTGCCTGAGATTCAAAGGTGGCTACTTTTAGCTGTGCTCATTTTTTAGTCTAAACTACAGTTAAACATCTTTCGTAAGCCTCAACAGCTTCTGCCAAGTTTCCTTGCTTAACAAAATCCAGGGATTTCCTGTGCAGAGGCGTGATAAAGTGACCTTTAAGCGCATCAATGAGTTCATCGGCCGTTTGAAATCTCTCCTCTACCTTCGTTCTCATGCCGGTTAAAATAACTTGTTCAGTTAAAGGGCTTACGCATGGGGGCTCAGAAACCGGGTTTTTTACGAAAATACTGCGTCGCAGCTTTTAATAAAAGTGAAAAACCCGGTTTCTTTGATATTTATGGGTAAGTCCTGAATTAAAGGGGTGATCTCGGGGCGTAATTGCCGAGGGGGAGTGAGGGTTTCTATCACCCTTCAACAGATTCAGCCGAATCACTTCCAGGCTTTTCCAAAGGAACACTAGAGGTAGGAGTTGAGTTAAATATAGGGTTGATAGGTTGCGATCGCACCCGACGAGATGAAGGTGAAGTAGGCTGTGAAATGCTGGGAGATTCTGAAGAAAAAGGCTGACTCTCGATATTTTTTTGATTTTGAATAAATATGTCAGAAATTTGCGGTTTCTCGAAGCTAGGGGTATCGATTACATCCCGATCGATATCTACAGAAGCCCCACTTTGCTCCGGCGACTTGAAAATCTCAGGATTAGGTCGATCGCCCCAACGTATTTTGGGTCGTTGCGGATCTGAGGGCTGACTCGACTGCACTTTCTCTTCGGGTTCAGGATATGTTGGGGGTACCCTAATATCAGCGGATGGTAAAGTAGGGATTAATGGCTGCGATACGACCATAATTGGCTCAGGCTCAAAAGATTGAGGTAGTTGACCCGCTACAAAAGTTGACCAATCTTCCGGTTCCCAAACAATATTGGGAATTGGCAAAATTTGACTGTTTGGTAAATAGAGAATATGGGCAGTTAAAGCGATGCGTCGCTTCAAAGATGGTGAAACCAGAAAAATACTGCCATCGATCAAGGTATTTTTGGGAAGTTTTTCTATATGAAGCCGAATCTCATTCGGTCCTGGGGTAAGATTGCGTGGTTCAAATTCTAGTCCCGATACATCTGACACAATTTTACAAGCAAGTGGAACAACAATTCGCAGAAGCAAATCGTGCTCGCTGCCGTGAGCCAGTTGCCCAAGATACAGTGGGTTTGGATACTTCCACTCGCCTTCTTCTGCTAGTAATCCCATAACTGTTCCTCGCACTTCAACATTATCAAACTGTAAGTTTTGTCCTGATTTAACCAAAATGGCACAATTCTCTTCAGGATTACTGCTGTCTTCTTCTCCTGTAACTTCAATTCTCAGATTTCCCAGGCTGACTCGATCGGACTGAATTGATACCACAGGCCCTTTAATCACCGAAATAGTTGCACCCTGTCCGTCTAAAATAATCGGACGATTAATGACAAGTGGCCCTTCGTATTCAAAACCGCGAGGTCGTAATGTCAGCGTTGCGTTATCTGGTTGGGAATCAATTTCTTGCTGAAGGCTAGTAACTTTTATTTTTTGCCCTCTATCTGACTCAAAGTTTGGCACTTCTTCCTCATTTTTGTCAACTCGCGTATTGCCAAAAAAACGCTTTACTTGCTCTAAAATTTTCAACATTAATTTAGATCCTGTTTTGCTGAGATTTTGGATAACTTTGTAGCAGCCTGGAACTATGCTTGCAAACACTGCAAGCAGTCCTGTAGGAGCAACTACCTGAGTATCATCTACAATACTAATATCTGTTGGCGATCGCTGTTCCGCAACCTGATTCGTTATTTCACTATCTATAGCCGATGAAGATGAATTTTGGGATTTACTGTTAGTGCTGACACTGCAAATTTCTTGCCAACTTAGAAGGCGTTCTGCTGGATTATGAAAAATGACAGGCAACCAAGTTGCACTAGGACATTGGTACTTTAAAAACGACAACCTTTCCCGTGCCACTCGTACTGCTAGATAGAGAGATTTTCCCTCACGGGCGTATGCCTCAAGAAAATACTGTAAAAATTTCTGAGCAACATAATCTGGTACAGGCTCCCGCATTACAATTACTTGTGGAATGTGCCAATCAGCCAGTTGTCTTCCTATTCCCAAGCCGTCACAAGAGTTGAAAATTGCTAGTTGTAATCCTCGCCGAACTACCTTTTGAAAAGCGTACTTTAAATCTCGCATTTCTATATTTTCTTGTTCATTGATAACCAGCCAACTTTTTAATCCATCGGCTTGACTAGAACTGTGACCTGAATATAAGATGATATCCAGTTGTTCTTGCCAAAGGAGATTGCCTAAATCCTCCAATTTTGGCTGATCCAACCGAATCATGTCGGCATCGGGGAAATGTGCTGTCAGAATTTCCCAATCAGCCTCAGTATTCATTTTTAAAAAGTTATTATTTGAAAGTTCTCCAAAAACAACTAAAATCCTCACTTGCTCTTTAATAGTAGTTGTTGGTATTCTTGATATAGGATTATATTCTGGTAAACACAAAGCAAGTTCTGACTGATGATATTGTTCCCAAAAATCCCAAAGATGCCAGGGCAAACGCTGTAATCTAATATCGTCAGTTTCAACAATAAACCGAACTTCTTCATCTGTTTTTAATACTTGTTTGAGTTTTTCCCTGATGGAGCTAAACTCCCCCGATTTTAGCCATTTATTGAGGCTGCCTCCCAACTGTTCGCTAGCTGTGGCGTTCTGTTTGTTGAGCTCTTGAGGATTAGTTGGTTGTCCCTCTTCAGCTCCAAGTCGTACTCCAAAAGGATCTACTATCCGCCGATAACTTGACTGCCAACAGGTGTAATGTGTGACAATATCTGGAGCCGGGGGTAATTGACCCCTGGGTTCAGTAAAAGGATGAAAACCATCTTCTCCAATTTGTAGAGAGACTGGAAAACCGCGTTCAAAATCACCATTGCCTATTTTGAGAACAACAACTTTTACCATTAATAGTCACCTTAAAAAGTCTTTTTACCCGATCGTAACTCTATTTTTAACATAGATTAGCAGTAGTAAATCCGGTACATCTAAAAAAAATCAATACAATTCAGCCAGATAAGTTAATCATCTGTACCTCGACCATCCTCCCGTGAGGCTCTTGAGAAAGTTTGAATGTAACTCCATCTTTTAACTCAATAGCTTGCCCGGGCTGTCCTGGCTGAGAACTCGGTGCAACTTTATTACCGCCTGGAGAAGTTAGCGACCTGAGATTTTGGTTGATCAGCAGCCATTGTCCATTAAACAATACGAAATAAGCTTGAGGAGTTTTATCAGCTTCTTCACCTGGAAATACGTTATCAAAGGCGTGCCATTTATACAAGGATAAATTGTTGTAAACAACCAATTGCTTATCTAGGGTCCACTGACCGGGGCGACGTTCTGAACGCAGCCTCAAAATCGGTATTGTACCCTTGGGTTTTGCCCCACAGAAAGGACATTGTACATTATTGGTCTCATGTAAAATAAACCAATGACTGGGACAATAATTGTTGTGACATGGGATAAGTAAATCCCAAGTTTTGACTAGCGCACGCTCCCATTCTGTTGCTGCGGGGCGCTCATTAGGTGAGTGCAAGCTTTTAACAAATGTCCTCTGAAATAGATTGCTCAGGTCTGGCCCAAGCGTCGTATATGGTATCTTTAAATCTGAAGGTCGATTGGACAAGTCAACAGGATGTTCGACAAAAATAGCCATCGACCCCATTTCGAGACGCTCCTGTTCTTCAGAAGATTTTGCTCGATGGATTTTAGGCCCTTCAAGGGGATGCCTGCCCAGTAAATACTGATAAATGAGAACTGCTAAAGCGTGTTGGTCTGTGGCGGCAGAGGGATTCTGCCGATGCGGATTGTCGAGGGGTAAATGAATTGTCGCGAGCACTTCTGGTGCGATGTATCCCCTGGTTCCCAAAACATCTGGAGGGTACAATCCTGGAACCACTAATGAGTCGATATCAATAACAACACATTGTCCAGATGTCGGATCGATCAAGACATTTTTATTCGACAAGTCGGAATGGGCTAGACCGGCTTGGTGCATCCGCCTAACTGCACGGGCTAAACGAATGCAAATTTGAAAGTAATTAATCCAAGTACCGCGTTCTGCTTCCGGTAACATAGAACGGGGTTTTGGTCTGACAAACCAGGTACTTTCCTTCTCCTTACCTGCAAATGGGCCGGTTACAAAAAAGAAGTTACCCGGATAAGTAGGTGTTAGGATACCTAATTGAGGTTGAACTACAATACCCGTCGGCCAGCAGAATAACTGCTTAAAATAGTCGCCAGTTTTACCGATTGTGGGATTGTAGTCCTTCAAAATTTTTTTTAACCGTTCCAGTCGATTAGCATCTAAGCCTGCACTTTGATCTTTGTAGAAGCAAATGACCGATGATTTGTCAGCGGTAAAGTGGACTTGCTTCATACCACCTTCGCCAATTACTTGCGGGAGATAGTCAAGGGTGCTACCATCGGCGAGAGTTGCTGTCAGTGTATTCATTAAATTTCCTCCCGATAAAGGACAACTAGGGTGCGATCGTCAAATGAACCTCTCCGATAATAAGAATCAAGCCAAAGTTGTAATTTTTCTTCCGGCTTCATACTATCGGATTCATTGTACATCACTTCTCCAAGATAAGCGCCAGCCCACAACAGGGCAGGAGAAGCTATAACGTTTAACATTTGGCGAGCCAGTTCTTGTGCGTAACGCTCAACATAGCTGATGCGTACTTGTTTGATGTCATCTTTGGTGATTACTTCTTCCTGTATCTGAAACTTGGGTTTAGCTTCTTTGACACCATTGCTATCACGCAGTTCTGTCTGTTCTAACTGTTTATTAATCTCGCTCTCTTCTGGTTTTCTAATTTCAATCACCTGATTGAGAATTAAATCGCCATATAACTGCAACATACCTGGATCGTTTGGAAAGTAATCGTCTGCCACGCCGTCTGTCATCACCATTAAAGCTTTTAAGTTACCAGGGAATACAAAAGTTTTTTGAACTAGATTTTCCTTTTCTAACTTATTTTTAGATGTCAAAAACTCTGTCTGACCTCCATAATCTCCGCTATCTGGCTTGCCTAATAACTTAAGTTTGCCTTCTTGAGATATAGCAGCCAACATACCATCACCTATCTGGCAAGTTAGCACCAAACTACATTCAGTTCCTCCTACTTTTACAGTGGTATGTACTGCAAGTAGTAATGTGCAGGAAAAGTCCCTAACTTCAAGCTTTCTACCATTTTCAGCGCTTACCCCCTTATTAAGAACTTGGAAGTATGATATTTCGTTTTGGCAGCCGTTAGCTTTTTCTTCAACAGCTTCATAAGCAACCTGCATTGCGTTGTGTAATGTCTTTTGAACAGACTCTATATCTTCCCCTACAAAAGCCCAATTCGCATTTCGATTGAGATCGGCAGATAACTGCTCTTTTGTAGTTCGCTCATCTATGTTGCATTGTTTGAGTTGTTCAGCTAAATACTTAACGGCGGCTTCACAAGATTCCCTAGCGCCAACACGAGAGAACTTTTTAGAACCGGCACCATCAGATACCGCAATAATTGTCCAATTATTGCTCACAGTGAACTTGAACCAATCATCACAGTTAGTTCCATCGTGTTTGTGTGATTTTCCACGCACTCTTGCGCCGATTAGCTTCATTCCATCTGGGGATGTGTTAGATTTACAATCGTATTCAGAATGCCGCTCAAGCTCATCTGACACCGGCAGATACTTCCACAGAGAGGGAGGTGGAGGTGTATCTCTTTGGCTAACCTCTTGATTAACAGGCTCAGTATTCTTATTGCCTTCATCCCTAACTGATGTAGGCTTAGCTTCTGGCTGTTCCTGATTGTCAGTCACAGTTTCATCCTTTCTCTCTTGAGTTCCCATACCCGTGGGAGCAGCCTGATCTGAATCGGAGGAGATTTCAGACGATAAAACCTCCTTTATCACACTCCGAATAAATTTACTAAAATCCTCTTTTTTAGCAGGATCGATAGTACCCCCTACCTCTAGAAAACGCTTCCACAAAGTTTCAAGAAGTTCAATTTGTTTGCGTTCAACTTGGTCATCAATTGAAATTAAACCCAACCTATATTTCAACATTTGAGAAAAAATTTCTTCCAATCTCAAGCAGAGTTTTTTCATTTGCTGTTGAAAGCTTTTTTCATGAGAAAAACTATCCCATGTTTCTTTATAGTGAGTCAATGATTGATGTTCAACATAAAGCTTCCAAGAAACAGCTTTAATCAATTCTTCCAACTTGTTTTTAATTTCCATGATTGTTCCTATTGATATTGTTGCTTCAAAGTTTTCTAAACATGGCTAAACAAGAAACTGGCAAATTTGGAAGGTAATTATCAAGTTTTATCTCAAAAATTAGTGTGAATTATAGCTATTTAATCAAAGAAATAGTTAAGCTAAACTACACTAATTTTTGAGCGGACATCCCTTAAGGAATAATGGTGATCTGAGGAGGTGGCGGTGGCAGATTAATTGGTTGATTGTCTGCCATCACCTGAGCTACACTCTGCGATGTCTGTTTGATTGATTGCGTTACCCACTTGAAAAATGCCTTCAGATCGTCCGGCTGAAGACTCTTGAGTTTGACAACAATCTCTGTTACCTGCTTCAGCATGAACTCGTCTGCACCCTCGCCAGCAGCACAAGCAATAATGTTAGCGGGTGCTGGTTTTTTATTCTTTAGATCGGCGGCCGCTTGCTGCCAATTATCGGTAGGCTGGCCGTCAGTCATTAAAAATACTAAAGGCTTCCAATCACCTTTCTGGGTTTCGCTTGCTTTGAGAACTTCTTTGTCAATGCACTGCGCTAACAGTTTGAGTGCGGCTCCCAAGGAGGTACCTCCGCCAGCGGAAAGATTAGGTGCTTGAAATGCACCGAGTTCTGTGAGCGGAGATACCTGTTTAGGGGTGCTTTCAAAGGTGATTATTGAGAGGTAGGCTGTCTCTATTGCTTGAGGATCGCTTTTCAACTCTGCTAAGAGTGTTTTGACTCCTTGGTTAACCATTTGAATTGGCTCGCCCGACATTGAGCCAGAGGTATCTAGTACGAGATAAACGGGTAAACGACGGGATGACATAGTTTTTCTCCTGAAAGAAAAGGACAAATTTGTTGATGATTTAAACATTGATAGTGGTAGTGACAGATTGATTGATTGATTGATTGGTTTTCTGTCCTCACTTAATCCACACTTTGGGATATATCTACAGTCTGGGATATGTGGTTATTAATTGACTGAGATACCCACTCGAAGAATCTTTTTAGGTCATCTGGTTGTAGGGTTTTGAGTTTGACAACGATTTCGGTAATCTGTTTGAGCATAAACTCGTCTGCACTGTCGCCAAGCGCACAGGCAATAATACTACCTAGCTTTTTTTGCTTAAGTTCGGCTGCCGCTTGCTGCCAACAATCGGTAGGCTGCTGACTGATAAAGAGGAACATTAATGGTTTCCAGTCACCTTTCGATGTAGCAGTTGGCTTTTGAACTTCCCGATCGATGCACTCTGCTAAAAGTCTCAGTGCGGCACCTAGAACAACGCCTCCACCTGCTACAAGGTTAGGTTGCTGAAATGCACCAAGTTCTGTGAGCGGAGACACCTGTTGAGCGCCATCACCAAAGGTGATTACTGAAAGGTAGGCTGTCTCTATTGCTTGAGGATCGCTTTTCAACTCTCCTAAGAGTGTTTTGACTACTTGGTTAACCATTTGAATTGGCTCGCCCGACATTCGCCCAGAGGTATCCAATACGAGATAAACGGGTAAACGACGGGATGACATAGTTTTTCTCCTGAAAGAAAGGGACAAATTTGTTGATGATTCAAAGGGTTTTAACTGTGCCAAGGAAGGCGACAGATTAACCCTACTGTTAACCGTGCGGTCAGCCAAATGCACTTTTGGCTTCAACAGAAATTTTGAGTAACGTAAATTTCATTTCGCTCTAAAGATATTGCTACACCGATTCCCTCCTTGTCATAAGTTGCTGTGAGTATATTCTTCCGGTGTCCTGGGCTGGACATCCACCCGCTAACTGTAGACTGAGCGATTTCACTTTGAATCATCCAGTCATAGGAAGGCACGCCATTGTAGTAGGCGATCGACTTGTAAAGATGGCTTTTAAAGATGTTCTCAGCCAACCCTTCAGTGTAGTAACTGCCATAATTATTACGACAATTATAACCTACTTGTACCCCTCTATTTGTAGGATTTTTACCTTCGGGAGTTTCGTGACTGAAAAAATTTCTTTTTGCCATATCTTTGCTATGCCCCCTCGCGATATCAGATAATTTACTGTCACCGCATAATTTTATTAATCCATGCTTTTTCCTCTCTTGATTAACTAATTGATGAATCTCATTTTCTGAACCTGATATAGATATCAAGACTTGATTGTATTTTACCACTTCTTTGCCTCCCTAACATAAACATTTATGATCTCTTTAAATTTCATCTCATTTTTTAGTGCTAAATTTTATCAATCTTGCCCACCTTTTTTCATTTGCTAGATTTGATCTCAATTGTCAAATGACCTATATTCAACTTGCTGCCATTTTTTAACATTTGTTGTTGCCCATTCAGTTTATTCTCAAACTCTATCTTGCCCCGTTTCAAACAGATTGTGGCATAGATCGGTGGAAAGTTCTGCTCTTTAGGCAAGTAGATATGCGCTTGGTCTGAACTGCCAAGTATAATAGGCTGCACTCCCAATCCAATAATGCTTTTTTCTTTTGGCCCCCAATGCACAACTAGCGATGCTTCTTGCACCAACTCAAGCAGGGCAATCATTAAACCGATAAAAAATCCTAAGATGGCAGCACCAAGCAGTCGAGCTACATAGGGGCCATATACTGCCACTGCCAACCAAAAACCAATAGCGCCAAAAATACCGCCCAAACTACCGCCTAAGAGTGCTTTAGCGGGGTTGAGATTCGGCACAAAAAAAGCCAAGCCTAAGCCTAACAATGCACCTAAAATAGTCCAAGCTACGATGATTCTGCTGGTTTCTCCTGGGCTGAAAACTAATAAATTAGGCGCGACTGCGTAAAGCAACTGGCCACCAGATCCTGCTATAAAACCAACAGCCAAGCAGCCTACAAAGCCAATAGATCCTTGTCGGATAAATTTCAAAAGGCGGCTCCGCAAGTAAATATTTTGACTGATGATGAGGGCTAATCCAGCCCCCAAGGATAACAGGGCTGTCCATACCCCAATGCGTCGCAATGAGTCTTCCTGAGATGGCTTTTTGTTCGGATCGATAGGAGTAGCATTGGGGGTGAGAACATCGCGGTAAATAGCCTCCTCAGCCTTCTGAAAAGCTTGTTCAAAATTGCCAATATTGGTTGAAAAAACTAAAGAAGAATTAGCAGCTATTTGGGAGAGCAAATTTATGTCAGCATCATTAGTAGCTACGGCTACAATGCGTATACCTTGGCTTTTCGCTGATTGTCCAGCATCTAAGGTTAATTTCCGATCGTCAGGTTGACCGTCAGTAAACAAAAGAATGCTGCGATTCATTCCAGCACTACTAGAAGGAAGTTGTTGGGAAGCAACCTGTAACCCAAGATCCATCCTTGTGCTTCCTTTAGCCGTCAACTGATTAATTGGTTGGTCGAGTTCTGTTAGATTGTTTGTTAGTGTTGCTGCTACATAAGCATTATCTCCAAAACCTACTATAGCAATGCTGTCTTGCGACAAATTAGACAAATTAGAAGAATTGCGGCGTTGAATAAACTGCATAGCTGCTGACTTTACTTCTTGTAATTTTGCACCGCTCATGCTGCTAGAAGTATCGATGAGCAAAGACACTGCATTAGACGGTGGCGGCGGTGGGGGGGGAGGTTGGGTAGCGGCGAGCCATACTTCTCCTAAAATAGCGCCAATTAAGCATCCAATTGCTGCTAACAAGCCAAATAATAAAGGCTTGGGTATGACATTCCAAAAGCGATTAAATAGACCAAGCATCTGAGAACTCCGTTTGTTGATTTGGGAATGTTGTAAATTCCTCAGTAGAGACAACTCTCTTTCATGCTAAAACTTAATATTCAAGTTTTTTTAGCTCGGACTTCAATAGATAGATTGCCCATCTGAACTTTATTTCCATCTGCCAAATATCGTTGGCTGCCTGATGTCTTATCCTCTAATATAATCTGACCTTGTATTAAGGCTATAGTTGCCGCAATAGGGGGAAAACCTAGAGACTTTTTCAAATATATTTGACAGTCAGAAGAACTGCCTATGAGAATAGGTTGTTGTCCTAAAAGAATAATTGATTCTTCCTTGGGTGCCCAATGGACTACTAGCCATGCTTTTTTAACTAAAGTTTCTGCAAAAGCCAGCATAGCTCCTAAAAGCATTCCTTTCAAAGAATCGCCGATCGCTACACTAATAATAGCTTGTACGCCTAAACCCAAACTCAATAAAATCATTAAAATTGCACCCATTATCCCCGATGTCCCCCCTGCAATTAAGGCTATTTTTAGGGGCAAGTTGGGGATGAGAGGAGCAATAAAATATCCCATCATTAATCCCTCAAATCCCCAAGCTATAGTGGTAGAAAAGTTGGATGAACCCAGAATAATTCTGCAAGCAACAAGAGCTATCCCTCCAGCAAATCCGGCTCCGGCACATCGCAATGTTGATTTGGCTATATCTTTGTATCCGGCGTTAATTCTTCTCAGATACCTGTTTTGTGAAAGTGCTAAAGCCAAGCCAATGCCAATCCCGATCAGCGCATCCCATACTCCTACACCTATAAAAGTGCGGATTATTCCCTGCGGACTATTTCCAATTGGATATCCTAAGAGAGAACCTACAAAAGCACCAGCACCGCCCCAGACAATGAAAATAACAATTTTATTCCAGGTTTTCATTTAATTAAATCCTAATCTTCCCAATGTTTATAATCGGTTTTATGGAATTACTTGTCACTACTAAAAGAAATTACAGCGCGTCGATTCAAGGATCTTCCTATTTCCGTATTATTGTCTTTTACTGGCATTGTTTCCCCCCTAGCTGTAAGGATAATTTGATATTGATTGTTAAAACCCATTGTTTCTAACTCTCTAACTACCGCTGTTGCTCTGTTTTGAGAAAGATTGATGTTGTAATCTTCTTCCCCAAAATCATCTGTGTGTCCTTCGACTGTGATTGTCCCTGTTTTTCCCTGAATTTTTGACCCGAATAAACTGATTTGAGAAGCTTGCTGCGGAGTAATTTGGGTATCATCATAGAGAAAATAGATGATAAATTTTTCTGTCACAGCTTGAGTAGGTGTTATAGTCTTACTTGGGGCTGATTGAGGCTTTGATGTGGAGCTTGTTTTCTCCTTTTGAACAGGCTGAATTTGTGAGAGCGATACTGGGGGTGCAGAAACTACAGCAGCAGGATTAGGAACAGTTGCTTGATTTGAGATTGGCTTTCTAGCGATCGCAACATAAGTAGCTATACCTCCAACAATAATGATAATGCCGGCTACTGCCAAACCGATCAATTTAAAACCGCGATTCGGCTGTGCGATCGGTGTACTGTTAGTAGGCGGCGGATCTGCCATCACATACATATCTTCCTGCTCGTCCATAATTACCTCTCTTCATCCTTGGGGAAAAATGACTGTTTGACGAATTTTTTGACCGTAAACTTCCACTTCAAACCACTGGCAAGTAGAAGGGAGAGAAACAGATACTTTAGCGGGCAGCCCATCTGTATATTTTTTGACAGCATTTCCATCCGAATCGTAAATAATCCCTGTCGGTGCTACTATCTGATTTTCATCCACTACCTCGGCAAAGATTTGCACTAATCCTTGCATTTCGCTAGCTATTTTATAATCCCAGATATCGACATTAGTTCCCGTATCCAGATCGTCTAACTCTTCTAATTGGTGAGCGTCAATTTCCTCCCCGATGCCAATGAGAACGCATTTAACATAATTCCGCTTCCCAAATGCAATCTCTTTGGCAAGCTGCACTGTATATTTTTTGACATCCTCTAAATCATCTATGCGACCGTCAGTAATGAAAATATACATACCTCGCTTGGTATTTACAAAGCGATCGACAAAGTATTTAACCGCTGGCATGAGTATTGTGCTTGACCCCAAACTAACACTGACCGGACCACTCACATCTAAGCTGTGGCATTGGGATTGGGTAAAATCTCCTAAAAATTCGATTTCTGTTCCTTTACCGCAGGCCCAATAAATAACGGTTGTTCCCCCATCAGCATCTAAATTATCGGCTAAGTAAGCCATAAAATTTTGAGCTAGGGGTTGAACAATGTTAGGACTAGGTTTGAAATACCCTTGCTGAATAGCATCTTCATAGGCTGCTTTTTGAAATGATTTGACGCGGTTTCCGTCTTCAACACGGGATTCAACCCATCCTTTTTTTTCGTAATCTTCCATCACATCTGGAGGGACTTTCCCTTCCAACTTTCGACCGTAAGAGCTTTTCATAGATGCACTGGCATCTAAGGCGATACCTGTTTTCCAGCCTTCAGCAACAGCACCTTGAGGTTCCATTAGGATGGTAAATACTATTTGAAGTTCTTGACCCGCCTTCCGAATGTTTACCTCACCAAATTCTTTGGCAACTATACTGCTAGGTAATTGCTGGTTTCGAGGTTTATTTAATGACCCGTAGTTTTGGCTTTGTGCAGTCATGTTTATCACCCATTGCTATCTAAATAATTAGTGTTTTGATACTGCCTCAGAAATATCTTGAGTTACACTTCCACCGGGAAACTCTAAAGTAAATGAAGTTGAGCTATTTGGCAGAGTAAATCGGAGTAAAGCAGGGACTCCATCGGCATATTCTTTACAAACTTTTCCAGATTGATTTAAGATGCGACCTGACCCAATCACAATCATGTCTTCTGAGACAAGTTCTTTAAATACCTGTTCCAGTTTATTCATATCGCTGGCTAACTGGTGATCCCAAAGATCGATATCTTGCCCAAAGCTATCCTTGATGCCACTATCTTCAAACATATTGTCAAGCTCTTCCATCTGCCCTTCGTCTACTTCGTCTCCGATGCCGATTAGGATCAGCTTCATAAAAGGTTTTTGTTTCTGGGTGATTTCTTGAGCATACTGAAAGCAATATTGTTTGAGGTCTGCTAAATCTTCGATAATTCCGTCCGTGACAAACACGCAAATAGCGGCAGGCTTTTTGACTCCCAGCGCCTCGGCTCCTTTGAACTTGTCAAGGAAGTATTTTAAGGGGGGCAGTAATTTAGTACCTCTCCCCCAAGCAAGTTTTTTGGGTCCAATAATTGCTACATTTTGGATATCGCGATCGCTAAATTCTCCTACTGCTTCTACTTGCGATCCATCGGGACTGCAAGCCCAATAAATTAGATCGACTTTGCCATTAGAAGAAAAATTAGCTAAATAATTAACCATCGTTCTGGTAACGGGTTCGACAACGTTAGGAGCGCCCGCTGCATTGCCAAAAACTCCACCGACAACACCGCTAATTCCGTACATCTTTTTCATTGATGCAGAACCGTCAAGTGCTAGACCCATTCTGGCTCCTTCAATATCAGGTACTGTGAGAATGGTAGTAACTATTTTAATTTCACCGTTGTTTTGTTTGTAGACATTGACTTCACCGAATGGTTCAACTACATTTGTTAGCTGCATATCAGAAACTTTCCTGCTGAGTTGAAAGGGGGTCTAGTTTGAGAATTTCAATGTGAGGTCGGTATTGAATTTTTAATTAGAAGAGCTTGATTAAATAGGTTGTTTGCGAATGCGAACGCGATTTTTGCGATCGCTTTCTGGATAAATCGGCTCGATCGCAGCCTCATAAGCACAGAGACTATGGCTACTAGGATCGACAGGACTAAAAAAAATAAGGGCGATCGTGAGTTGCTAGACGTGGGACTCTAAACGCCAGACTTAACTTTGTCGTCTCACTTAACATACTTTAGAATAACCTACTTTTAGGAATTGTTTACATAAATTATGAATTACCTGATGCCAGATATTGACCATAGTCGTGTCAAGGTGGTACTGGTTCTGTGAGACTTAAGCAAGTTTAATCACAGTTTAGTTGTTTTCGAGACAAGAGATCGTTGTTAGGGAAGCAGAGCCCGCTAGGTAAACGCTCTGGTGTATAACGGGTCAAGTTAGGGTCGCGCAGTCCTGTTTCCAGAAAAGCTGTAAGGTCATCGATCTGCTGTTCTGTTAGGTTTAGTGGTCGAAACGTTCTACTGACATTTCCTGAATATTTTGCAGCAAAATTCTGGGGTTCTCCCCGATTAAAATACTCAACCACCTCTTGTAAAGTATTAAAGGAGGCTCCATGCCCGTAGGGAGAGCTATCTGCTAGGTTATAAAGTTGGGGAACTTTAAACTTAAAGTCATCCTTAGCTCGTCTGGTTGCGCTTCCTCTGCCTAAATTCAACCCGCTTAAATCGTTAGGATGATCGGCAAATCCCACTGCATGAAATTCAGCCTTGGCTAAGTTGGGTCCTGTATGGCACTTAACACAAGAGGAACTAAAAAACACAACTCCTCCTCTGATTTCTTTGGCTGACATAGCATTTTCATCGCCTTTCAACCACTTCTGAAAAGGAGCTTGATCGGCGAGTAGGGTGCGATTGTATGCAGCGATCGCTAGACCTGCCCTCTTGATATCTTCTACCTCAGCGCCAACATAAGGGCGATCGGGAAACGCCTGAGCAAATAATTCTTGGTATTCTGGTATAATGGCGATCGCGGCTGTTCCCATCCGGTGAACATTTAATCCTTCGATCGCTTGAGCTTCTAAACCTTGAACCTGAAATCGATTAATATCAAATTCTTGAATTATAGGTTCTTTTGCATTGAGACCTGTTACACCAGCTCTGCCATTCCAAGGTACTGCTTCTAGATAGGCGCTATTAAGTACAGAAGGCACTAGAATATCGAGCTTGTCAATTTCTGTTGGAGGTGTCTCAGGATCTCTATGTCTAGATTTATTCGCTCCTAAACCTCCTACTCCTAGTCCCTGTGCTAAGTTTGAGCGAAATCCTGCTTGTGCAAAATGGCAGGAAGCACAACTTCCTTGTTGCCAGTGTTGGGGATTTATAGGATTAATCGTTAATGCAGTTTCATGGAATAACAGTTGCCCTAGCCGCACTTTTTCAGGTGTTAGCGGATTTTGCGGGTCGGCTGGAATCTTATCTAAATTAGATGACTCAGGTAAGGTAAAATACTCTAGCCCCTGACCGTAGGGTGCTGCCAATTTTACCTGTTGTTTTAGCCGATCGCTGAGGTAAGGGATGGCATCATCTACTAATTGGTTTTGAGCCAAGGCAAAACCACTTCTGCCGAAGGTAAATAAAAAAGCGATCGCTGTCATTAATAAAATTTTTTGCACGTATTTTGTGAGTTTCATGATTAATCCGTTGTGTAGTATTCTCGCTCAATAGAGTTAACTAATTCGGGAACGATTTCATTGATGGATAAAGGCTTAAGAATCAGTCTTTGATTGGATGTACTGTTTTTAACAATCAGTCGGACTGTCAAGTTTGAATTACCTTTTTGATACTCATTCAAAATTCCTATGGTTTTTTCCACCGAGAGGGCATAGTAACGATTGGAATTTTCAAAAGTTCCGATCGCTCTATAAGGACAATTTTGTAACTCGATCGAGAGAGTTTGGCGTTTTTCTAACTTTCTCAACTGAGAAATGGCGCTGAAAACTTTTTCGCGACTTGGCTTCGGAGCTTTGAAACTTTCGCAGCTTTGAGGATCTTCCACATAGCAGATACCAGAGTTCCCGAATACATTTTTAATTGCTTCTGCTAAACCTTTAGCAAACCTCAATTCCGAGCCGAGCAAAAATCTATAAATTGAACAGGAAAATAAAGAACCTAGAACCAATGTCAGAACTAGGCTAATTACATATCCTCTAATATGCTTCCAAAACTCATCCCTTCTGCTTTCTTGTGTCATGACAAATATTAGTTAGCAACTAAAGAGCGACCCAAATCATAATCAAATTATTTATAACTCAAACAATTTTAAGATTGCCGAGCAGTATTGAACTAAAGGTACATTTAGCAGCGGGCGATAGCTGTCAGTGACTTCATCGTTCACTAAAAAATCGACTGATGGTTGCTTGCTAGAGGTTTTTAAAATTTCTAATTCCCGTGCAACCATTCTCAAAGCATGACCGGATGTTAGAGTTATCCAATTTCCGTCAATTGTTCTGAAATCAGTAATTTTACGTTTTGCATGACTGTCAGATTCAGTCCCGTTATTTTCAGTCTTAGCATCAGGAATTGCAACAACAATCGGCCACGTCGGCCCCAGGTATCTGGCTATGTCTCGCAACCGGATGCTCAATCTAAGTAATTGATTTTGAGTTGGTGTAGATTTGGGAGTTTGATTCCAATCTTCTAATCCTAGTTCTTCCAATGCGATCGGAGCTCCTATTTTTATAATTGAAGACAAGTCTTTAATTTGGAAGGAATTGGGAGACGAGAATCGATCCAAAGTCTCTGCATAAACTGAATGACTGTTGCTCAGACAAAATACTACAATCAGCAACCAAACCAAACTAAACTTCACTTTTACTCGCTTCATTTGTCGTTGCTTCTCCTTAGAGTACCGTTTAAAACTGCATTAAGTGCATCTCGATCGACAGAGTTTGCATTGACGTTACGAACAACATACTTCCGATTGCTGGTTGTCTTGCGAACAATCAAATCAAACACAGGAATCCTTTTTCTCCCCTTCGCATCTGCCAATAAGTTTTCTTGTGCTTTAGGTGTCATATCGATCGGAGGCAAAGTGCCACCGTTATTTCTAATTGTCTCGAACATTACAGTTAGATTGGTCGGTGTAAATTTTTGTGGTTTTCCATCATTACTCACAAAGCCAATAGCATAAATTTCACTGTCTCGAATTTCTCCTGGCTTACCTGTATCATCTGAGATTTGCCCGCTCGGAATAGGACTGTTAATTCCTATAGGAAATTCTACAGACATATCTTGTGGCATAACAGATAGTGCTTCTATTGCCTTGTGATAATTTTCGAGAATATCGCTACGCTGTCGAAGGGGATTTTGTTCTCCAGTTTCTCGATCGGGATCGCTCGGTCCAGTTTGTGATCGCCCCTGAGAAAAGCATGAAGTTAACACAGTCAGCGCTAGTGCCAGGACACCAAAACTTACCAACAATGAGAACGCTATTCTTGGAATTTTTTTCATACTGCCTTTAATTTATTTTTAATGTTTTACACTCTATTTTGGTGCAAAGTTCGGTTAAGAACTGAATTAACTGCGTCTCTACAAACAGCATTTGCATTCGCATTACGCAATACAAAAAGTTGGTTTGCTTGCTTTGAATGAACAATTAAATCAATTGTAGGTATTCTACTTGCTTGCCAAAATCTCCTGCTAGCATCAGCAACTAAAATGTGCTGTGCTTTTGGTGTCATTGCCAAATTACCGCCATTGCGAGCTTCAACCGCAAACATGGCCCTCAGAACAGGGGCATTGAAACTTTTTACGTTTTCAGAGCGATCAACATATCCCACGGCGTCATAACCAGTTTTAGTTGTTAGTTCGCCCCCATCTTGTAATTGTCGAGTCCGAATTGGGTAATTAGTGCCTAAATCAAATCGCAGAGGAATATCTTCAGGTAAAATTGCTACTGTTTCTTCTGCTTGATATATTGAATTCAGAATACTATTATCAGCAATAAGTTGGACAGGCTCTTGTTGCAAATAGGCTAGACCTAGCTCTTGAGGGGTTCTGACTCCATTGACTAAACCTCGATCGATTAGCGTCTGATATTTAGCACCTGTGGCATCTGATGGTTGAGCCAACAAAACTGATAGTGAGAGTGCTAGCCCTGCTATTATCACTATAAAATTTTTTTTGAATAAATTCATATTTCTCACGATCGATTATCCTTTGACTGCTTTGTTTTTGGATAAAAAACTCCCATCCTCCCAAAGAGAAGGGGAGTTTTGAATCATTAGAGGAGCAATGTATAATTTAAGATTAAAATGCTCGCTCTTTCCACTTCATTATTTTGGCTGTAATCTCATCTGGATTTCCGATTAATGCTCGATATCGAATTCAGAGTTAGCTTCTAAATACTTGGCTAGCTCTCCTTAGCTTACCGTTAAAAACTGCATTTAGAGCATCTCGACATACTGCATTTGCATTCACATTACGGACTACATACCGCCGATTATTGCTGCGAACAATTAAATCGACAACAGGAATTCTTTTTGCTTGTAAAAATGTTCCGCTAGCATCTGCTAACAAAATCTGTTCCGCTGAGGCTATCCTAGCTAAGTTTCCGCCGTTGTTACGCTCGGTGTTAAACATAGGAGAAATATTGCCGGGAGTAAGATTGCGAGGTTGTCCATCTTGAGAAACAATACCTTCAAATACAACATTTCTTGCTTCTGATGGCGTACCAGTATCATCTGGTATTTGTCCAACCCGAATAGGTGAGTTTGTTCCTCCATCAATTGCTAAAGCTATATTTTCAGGCATGACAGACACAGATTCCTCTGCTTGCTTAATTGCGTTCAAAAGTTCCGGGTTTGCACTAAGCTCAATTGGTTCCTGCTGTAAATAGTCGAGCGCTATTTCTTGAGGCGTTACAACAGCATCGACTATGCCTAGCTCTATAAGTTTTTGATACTTTGCCATTGTCGCATCTGAGGGTTGAACTAAGAAAACTGATAAAGAAAAAGCTGTAATTACCAGCCCCAGCAATC
The DNA here is from genome assembly GCF_036701935.1 of Microcoleus sp. M2_D5. Taxonomy (NCBI): domain Bacteria; kingdom Bacillati; phylum Cyanobacteriota; class Cyanophyceae; order Oscillatoriales; family Microcoleaceae; genus Microcoleus; species Microcoleus sp. M2_D5. Next base: position 76,371 of record NZ_JAUBRP010000009.1, read on the forward strand.
CTAATATTCTAAACAATTTGAGCTTGTTCACGCGATATTCTCCTAGTTTGTTTCGTGTTTTTTATAGTTGCCAATGGTCAAGGACAAAGTTAGTTAAGGATTGAACTTAACTCGTATTTAGCGACCTGACAAATATCCCGAGGGGACTATTTTTAGAAATCGGCTTCAAAATTAATCGCTGATTAGTTGACTGATTGCGGACAATAAGAGTCATTCGCTCTGCTTCTGAGAATTTGCCGTTGCCCTCCAAGCTATCTTGAAGAAAATCCTCCACAGTTTTTGCACTCAAACCGTAATATTTACCACTTTTATCTCTAAATCCTATTACCCTGTAGTTGGGGTCTTCTTCTACAGGGAACTCCAATACCTCATTAGGGTTCATTGCCTGTAATTTAGAGATGGCCTGGTTAATTTCATCAGAGGTAGGAAGTGGTGGGGGTAATTTAACGACTCTTGAAGGGCTGGGACTAGGAATAGGCGAGACAGCGGGAGAACTGATTGAGGGACGAACTCCTGTCGGTTCAGGAGTCTTTTTGATTTTGGTAGGTTGAGTGGTGGGAGCGGGAATAGGGGTGACAGAAATAGGGGTTGGGGAGGTGGGAGTTTCGATCGGTTTAGGAGTTTCTTTTGTTGCTGTAGATTCAGGTGTGGGAACGGTAGTAGGTGCGACAGAAATAGAGGTTGGCGGCGCGGGAGTTTCGATCGGTTTAGGTTTTTTTGTGGGTTGAGGTTTTCCAACTGGCTCGGGAACAGAAACAGAGCTCGGCGGGGTAGAAGTTAGTTGTGGTACAGAACGATCGGGTGTTTCTCTGTCTCTGTCTGCCGCATAGCCGATAATTACAGCTATTAATGTTAAAGCAGTAACCGATCCTAAGATACCTAATAATGTTTTTTTGCGAATAGTTGATGTAGGTGGAAGAGGAGTGCCTGATGTCTGGGAAGAAGCCTCTTTATTTAAAATTACTCCTAGTGCCAATGCCCAAGATTCTATTATCCATTGAGCCACGGCTTTTTCTAGATACAACTTGTCCTGCAACTCCTGTTTAAAACTGTCTAGCTGTACTTGGGTTAAGGTTTTACCTTTTAATGCCAGCAGTTTAGCGGGAATACCATAGTTAATAGCTTCAACTATAAGTTGAATCTCTTTAGGATACTTTCCTCGGAGGTCATCGGAGAGCGTGCCCCGACAGCGACCTGCATCGGCGTTCAGAGATGGATCTTGTTCAATGATTTTGCATAAACTTTCCCGCAACAAGTCGTTCATCATTTTTCCGCAGGCTTTGAGAGAATGTTAATAATGCGATCGCAGGCAAGGAGTCTCAGGGCAACTGAAAAGCACTTGGCTGCCTTAACTGGCTGCCCATACACACGTACTTCATTTATAACGCTCTCAACATACTTTAGCATACACTTTTCGGATAAGTTAACAAAAATTCCATAAATCTCAAGCTTTGTTAACTTAGGGTTATGGTGAAGTCAGTCAGGACAGTGCGTCGCAACGAAAAATCAAGCTATGGATATTGAAGAAACCCTAAAACTCGTGGATACAGCCGTTTTTGTCAAAACGGACAGGCACCTGAGCGACCCGGAAGTAACGATTCTGCGCGGGGCCTGTCTGGGGATGACCTACGAGCAAATGGCCGAGGGTTCTCAATATAAGCTGAATTACCTGATGCGAGATATTGGCCCTAAGTTTTGGAAGTTGCTCTCAGAGGTGTTGGGAGAGGAAGTCAGCAAAGCTAACTTGCGGGCTGCCCTGGGGCGACAGTGGCGATCGCCCTCGCTACCAGCCCCACCACAAGTACAGCTTCAATCAGGGCCCGCGTCCGACTCTGCGATCGTTTCAGGCGAAAGCCCGATCGCTCTTGAAGGCCCGCGAGTGGATTGGGGTGAAGCCCCAGATGTGCCGATTTTCTGCGGCCGCACTCAACAACTACAAGATATCAAAAAGTGGATTGTCACAGAACATTGCCGCTTGGTAGTGTTGAGTGGAGTCGGCGGGATTGGCAAGACAACTCTGTCGGTAAAGCTAGCCCAACAACTTCAGGGGGAATTTGAGTGCGTGATTTGGCGATCGCTCCGTCAAGCACCAACACTCGCCCATTTGTTAACTGACCTGATGCAATGTTTCAAGCGATCGCCCCAAATTAACTTACCAGTTGATGTGGATGAAAGAATCTCGCAACTAATAGCAAATTTGCACTCTTCCAAATGTCTGATCGTGTTGGACGGTTTTGAAACAATCTTAGAGCCAACTAAGCTAGCCGGACATTATCGAGAAGGCTTTGAGAAGTATGGAGAATTAATCCAAAGAATGGCAGAACAACAGCATAAAAGCTGCGTAGTAATAGTAACGCGGGAGATGCCAGAAGCGATCGAGCTGCTGGTGGGCGATCCTTCGCCAGTTCGAGCTTTAAAACTGACAGGATTGCAGGAGACAGAAGCACGATATATTTTTCAAGCTCAAAATTTGTTAAATGAGGATAAATGGACAGAACTCATTAATATTTATCAAGGTAATCCCTTAGAATTAAAAATTGTCGCTCCCGCTATTCGCGAATTATTTAGCGGTCAAGTTTCCGAATTTATCAAACGCCAAACTTTCGTATTTGGAGGAATCAAAGCTTTATTGAACGACCAGTTTCAACGATTGGAAGATTTAGAAAAAGCGATTCTCTATTGGTTGGCTATCGAAGGTTCTCCCGTTTCTTTAGAGCAGTTAGCCGACTGTCTTTTATTTCCGGTATCTAAATCGGAGATTTTAGAAGCCTTATCTTCGCTTTTGCGACGGGAGTTGATTGATAAAAATGCTTGCAGCGGTCAAACTGAGTTCATGCTGCATCAAGTTTTAATGCAATACGTGACGGAGCAATTGACGAGCCAGATTTGCACTGAAATTTTTGAGATCCTTAAAAAACCCAAACTTGATGAAAACAAAATTAAACTACTCACAAGCCATCTGGTCTTGAAAAATCCGCAGCTAGTTCCAACCAAGAAAATTGCTATGGAACAAAATTCCATCGCCATTACTGTCAAGAATCATCTGACTAAGTTGTTTAAAAGTAATAGCAAAGGCTACGATCAGTTAAATAAAGTTTATTCTCTGCTTAAAAATCAGCCTTTGCTAGAAAGAGGATACATTCAAGATAACTTCCAAAACTTGCTAGCAGTTATGCAAGTAGACGAAAAAAATCTCACACAAGGCGATCGAAAAAAACAGCATAAATCACTTGTCACATAAATAATATTGAGTTCTTTGAGCGGAAGTCTAGGAGGAAGAAATAATGGATAGCTTTGATGAGCAAATGTTGGGAGAAGAGTTTGTTAACTACTGCATTAATCCTAGGTGTCAGCAGAATCAAAACCCTTGCGGTTCCGAGAATTGTCTTGCTTGTGGCACGTCCTTATTAATCAACGACCGCTATCGAGCGGTGAGAATGCTACATCAAAGCTATCGCACCAAAATTTTTGAATTAGAAGATTTTGAATTTCGGGAAGTGGGTTGGGATATCCCCAAAATTTTGAAAGTGCTAACCGATGATAGCAATCCCAATGTAGTTCGTCTGTTTCAGCAAGAAGAACTGATATTGCGGTGTCTGAAATCTCTGGAAGTACCTAAAGTTTTCCCTGGAGGATACTTTACTTTTGAAACCATTGATGGTACTAAGCTGCACTGTTTAGCAATGGAACATATTAAAGGTAAAAATCTCAAACAATGGCTGAAAGAAAACGGAATAATTTCTGAAAATCAAGCCATTGATTGGCTGAAGCAACTAACAAAAATTTTGAATGGGGTGCACAGCAGAGGTTTTTTTCACCGAGATATTAAACCGAGCAACATCATGTGCCTTCCTGAAGGAAGCTTAGTATTAATTGACTTTGGTGCTGCCACGAAAATTACTTCGGATACCTATATTGATAAATATGAAAATAGCGATACTACGCTAATTGTATCGTCCGGTTATACACCTCCCGAACAAATAAAATGCGCTGCTATTCCTAAATCAGACTTGTTTGCTTTGGGGCGAACTTTTGTATATTTGTTAACTCACCAGCACCCAGATTGTTTAGCGATAACTGCAACTGGACAATTAATTTGGCGAGAATTAGCACCGCAGATTTCAGTAAATTTGGCAGATTTAATTGATGAGATGATGGCTGTTGACTCTCAGCGCCGTCCTCAAAATTCCTGCACAGTTTTACAGCGTTTAGCTCGAATTGACTGCGCCCATCTAACTGTTTCAAACTGGTTTCGTCAAGCTGCAAGTAAAATTAATTTTATTTACCCTTACATTGGATTAAATCAGATAAATTATCGTCTGATTGGGTTAGGGGTAGGTGTATCGCTGTTTGTGGGAATTACCACTTTTAAATTTTTTGTACCTCAGTGGGCTGTTTCTTTGAATAATTGCGCTGCTGATAATTATACAGCCGAGCAGTTAGATCGCGCTCAGTTTTGTCTAAATTTAGCACTTATTTTATATCCGAACTTGGGGGAGTCTCATTATATTCAAGGCTTAATTTTTGAAAAAAATAGAGACTTTCATTCAGCTCGAAATAACTATGAAATTTCTATCAAAAATATTCCTGAAAAATCCCTGAATAATTTAGCTCGATTGGATATTCTGGAAAAACGGTATTCGGCTGCTGTTCCTCGACTGAAAAGAGGATTGCTGCTTGTCAAAGAAGTGGATTTAAAGTCGGCTTTGCACAAGAATATGGGCTGGGCACTGTTGGAAATGGGGGATTATCAGCAGGCGGCAATACAATTAAATGGCGCGATCGCACTTGATAGCGATCGGGCTTCTGCGTACTGTCTGCTAGCGCGGGTGCGAGAAGCTCAAAAAGATCGCAGCGGGGCATTTACGGCTTGGCAAAGCTGCCTGAAATACGCTCCAAAGGAAAAATATCAGCCGGAACTCGACAAGTGGGTTATTGAAGCAAAAAACCGCTTGGAAGTTCAAGGGACTGATGGGGTGACAAGTATCCCAAAACCTTGATTTACAAAGATTTTTATCCGCGATCGCTAAAAATCGGGGCGATAGCTGTTAGATCCCCAAAGGACTCTCGCGCGGGATGGGGGCGGGTTTTTTAGTCTTTGGGTATCTTTTAAAGCTATTGGTGAACCAGCCCCTACAAGTTTTTGGCGGCGGGTGCAATATCTCAGTTTTATTAATAAACCCGCCCACCGTGGGATGGCAAACCTTGCTGACTTGATATTAAACGATCGCCTTTGCATAAAAAACTCCCAATAGTACCGATATCTAAACAGAGGGAAGCAAAACCTCAAGTTTCTTTACCCCTGTTGAAGTAGGAGTCAATTATGCAAAGGCCATTTACAGTCTTAGAAACAGCTTTGATTTCGGTGTTAGTTGCCAATTTGATTAACGGTATGTACTTAGAACCGAAAACAAATGCTGCTGTAGCTGCACCGGGCGATCGCCCTTCATCTATTATCCCTACTACAGCGCAATGCGAATGTCCAAGAACTCCACCTGGGGGCAAGTAACAGAAATCGATCGCATAATTCTTGATTGCTTAACCGATATACAAATAGCAGCGCACAAAGGCGCTGCTGTCAACCTGAAAATCATCTATATATTAGGAACACAAAACTCATGGCTACCACACTCCCTTTTATCGCCCACTGTCTCGAACAACGCGGCTGGAAGTACAAATTTGATGCTGATAATACTCGCGTCATTACTGGTGTCAAAGCTGAAAATGTCGATAATTTTGTAATCTTCATCCAGCTTAGCGAAAATGGCGAATTTTTGCAATTCGTTGCGCCGCAATTGCTGGCAGTGAAAGACTGCCTTTATAAGGGCCTCCTGTTTCAGACAATGCTGGCTATTAGCTGGGAAGTCAAGATGCTGCGGTTTGAATACGATCCTACGGATGGCGAAGTTCGCGCTTCTATTGAGTTGCCGATTGAGGATGCCCACGTAACAGAATGCTTGTTTAATCGGTGTTTGAGCGGTTTAATTCAGTTGGTGGACTCGAACGCGATGCCCAGATTAAATGCGGTGTTAGCAACGGGTGTCGATCCGGGGCGAAAAGATTTAGCCGAACAGCTTTTAGATGGGATGCCCGATGAGTTGTTGAATTTGCTGGGAGATGCGATCGCCCATCGCCGCCAACTCGATAGCTAAATGGATCGGGACTTACGCATCCGGGCCTAAAAACCCGGTTTCTACCTCAATATTTCTCGGAGAAATGCACGATTTTTGGTGGAAACCGGTTTTTTTTGGGTAATTTCTGTGGCTGCTGCGATCGCCTGGGCATGAATTGTTTTGCATAAATGTTCTGTACCCAGTCGATTAAATATCATAACTACTACTCAGGATTGTGAATCAAATGGCTAATCTAATCGCACTTCGGCGCCCACCTGTTACCGCCCCGTCTGAGGGGCTGCGACTGTCGGAAAATGAATTTTGGGGTAAAAAGCTGTTGCGGGCGATCGGCTCGCAGCAACTCAAAATCGCGGAACAGACGGCGTTTTGGGGGACTTTGGCAACAGCGGCGATCGCGGCGGTTTCCCAACAGACAATGGTTGCAATTCCCCTATCTTTGTGCTGCGGGTTGAATTTAATTAACCGCCGCCGTTTTGAGGAAGTTTTGCAGCAGCGTCTGGCGGCTGCGACAGCGGAAATAGCGACTGTTCGCACAATGGAAAATCGGCTTGATGCGATGGAAATTAGTTCGATTCAAGAACGAGTTTTGAGTTTGGAACAAGCACAGTTGCAGCAGCAAATTACGCAATTGCAACAGTGGGCAATTGATTTGGACGATCGCGCGGATGAATTGGGCGATCGAACTCAGAAACTCGATGAAATGCAGCAGCAACTAGCCGCACTCAAACGGTTAACATCCGTACCGGCAAAAACAGGTCGCGGGCGAGTAGCCATATTTATTGATGGCGCTAACCTGTTTTATGCGATCGGAGAATTGGGAATCAGAATTGATTATACCAAATTCCTGAAATATTTAGTAGGAGACGATACTTTATTTCGGGCTATTTACTATACTGGAGCAGAGGCTGCGGATGAGAAGCAGCGGGGCTTTTTGTTATGGTTGCGGCATCACGGGTTCCGGGTGGTGTCTAAGCCGGTGTTGCAGCGGCCGGATGGATCTAAGAAAGCGAATTTGGATGTAGAGATGGCGATGGATATTGTGAGTTTGGCGGGGCAATATGACACGGTGGTTTTGGTGGGTGGGGATGGAGATTTGGCTTGCGCGCTGGATAAGGTAAGCGATTGCAGGGCTAGGGTGGAGGTGGTGAGTTTGCGATCGATGACGAGTGAGGCATTGATTGATGTGGCGGATTCTTATGTGGATTTGGAGGAGATTCAGGGGAAGATTTGCAAGGTTTAGGGATGAGAAATTTTGATTTTCTAGGACTTGCGTGCGGGGTAGCGTAAACTGGTTTTTTTACTAAAGATTTCGGTTGTAACTCGTAGATTTGGTTAAAAAAATAGTTTGTGCGAGCGAAGTGCGTAAGTCCTGTTTTTACAACTTTATCGAGGAAATACAACCATGAACGAACAGCGCCAGCAAGATTATCTTAATTTGATTCAAGCGTTACTTGATTGTCCCAATGGGGAAGAGGGTAATATTATCAACACCCATCCACACCTGATCGATGCAGATTTAGTGCAGGTGATGGCACAAGTGGCAGCGCAACAGGGGAATGAGAATAATGCCAGATTTTTAACTGATTTAGCACAGGGAATAGCAGCTTATTTGGGTAACACCTCATCGGCAGCATCCCCAGAAGAGGCAGCATCCCCAGAAGAATATTTCGCCTTTTTAGTTGAAGTATTGCAAGCAACTGCTCATAGTAATGGCAACCCACAAGTCGTTTATCCCATTCTGGCGACTAACCAAGGTAAACTGAATGATACCTTAGTTACATTGTACCCAGATTGGGTGAACAGTATTCTCTCACAAGTCGAACCTGCACCAGATCAAAATATTGCAGTGTATTTGGTCAATTTTAGCACTTTAATTCAGCATTTCCCTTTAGGTAATATAGCGAGTAATTTAGAAATAGCGATTATAGGTTATGAATTAGTTCTCAATATCTTCACTCGCGACAAATTTTCCCAAAATTGGGCAATGATTCAAAATAATTTAGGGAATGCTTACAACAATAGACTTAGGGGAGATAAAGCAGAGAATTTAGAAAAGGCGATCAACTGTTACGAACTAGCTTTACTCGAACTCACTCGCGACAAATTTTCCCAAAATTGGGCAATGATTCAAATTAATTTAGGGGCTGCTTACAGTGACAGACTCAAGGGAGATATACCGGAGAATTTGGAAAAGGCGATCAACTGTTACGAACTAGCTTTACTGGAACTCACTCGTGGCAAATTTCCCCAAGATTGGGCAACGACTCAAAATAATTTAGGGAATGCTTACAGGGATAGACTTAGGGGAGATAAAGCAGAAAATTTAGAAAAGGCGATCAACTGTTACGAATTAGCTTTACTGGAACGCACTCGCGACAAATTTCCTAAAAATTGGGCAACGACTCAAAATAATTTAGGGAATGCTTACAACAATAGACTTAGGGGAGATAAAGCAGAGAATTTAGAAAAGGCGATCAACTGTTACGAACTAGCTTTACTGGAATGCACTCGCGACAAATTCCCCCAAGATTGGGCAGAGACTCAAAATAATTTGGGGACGGCTTACAGCAACAGACTTAGGGGAAATAAAGCAGATAATTTGGAAAAGGCAATCGTCTGTTACGAACTAGCTTTGCAAGTACAAAAACAAGACAAATTTCCCCAAGATTGGGCGACGGCTCAAAATAATTTGGGACTTGCTTACAAGGATAGACTTAGGGGAGAGCAAGCAGAGAATTTGGAAAAGGCGATTGCCTGTTACGAACTAGCTTTGCAAGTACAAAAACAAGACAAATTTCCCCAAGATTGGGCGAGAGTTCAAAATAATTTGGGATGTGCTTACAGCGACAGATTTAGGGGAGATAAAGCGGAAAATTTGGAAAAAGCGATCGCCTGTTACGAACTAGCTTTGCAAGTACAAAAACAAGACAAATTTTCCCAAAATTGGGCGAGAGTTCAATATAATTTGGGACTTGCTTACAAAAATAGACTTAGGGGAGAGCAAGCAGATAATTTGAAAAAGGCAATCGCATATTGGCGATTGGCCCTAGAGATCCACACTCCTACAACTTTCCCCATAGAGTGTCTCAGAACAGGCAACAACTTAGGTCAAACAGCATTCACCGCCGGCAAGTGGGAAATTGCTATTGAAGGATACAAACAAGCGATTGATGCAGTGGAAGAAAGTCGTAGCCAAGCGCTTAGTGACGATCGCCGCCAGGAAATAATTGCTCAAGCAATTGAAGTTTATGCCAATATTGTGCAATCTTACATCAACCAAGGTCAAATTGACAAGGCGATTGAATATGTAGATCGTTCTCGTTCCAAACGTCTGGTAGATTTAATGGCAAGTAACGACCTCTACGCAAGCGGTGAAATTCCTCCCCAAGTCCGGGAATATTTGCAGCAACACGACGAACTGCAAGCACAAATTGATGCCGAACGAGAACGCCTCCGCCGCCAATCTGACTCTAGCAAACAACAAACAGATAAAGGCACTGTTTCCCTCACTCGCGCTGCTTTAGAAGCTGCTACCGAAACCATCGCAAACTTGGAAGCGCAAAAACAACAAATTTGGGAACAAATGCGCCGATTAGATCCGGTTTTAGCCGGAGAAATTCAAGTAACCCCCCTAGATTTTCCCACCATCCAGCAACTTATCGACAAACCCCAAACCGCCCTTCTCAATTTCTTCACCAGCGACAACGACACGCACATTTTCATCATCTACAAAGACAAAGCACCGCAACTGCACACCTGCACCGGCTTTGGCTATCAAGCTTTGCGCGATTTAGTCGTTAACGAGTGGTTAAACCCCTATCTTGACAAAAAAAACGATGGCGGTATTTGGTACACAAAAATCTCTGAGTTTTTGCAAAAATTAGCCGAAAAACTGCAACTCATAACCCTAGTCAAAAACCATATGACTGAGATTGAGGAACTGATTATTATCCCGCACTTATTTTGGCATCAAATCCCCTTTTCCGCTTTGCCTTTAACTATTCCCAATCAAGTCAATTCTCAGCCACCGGAAAACCAGTCATCAGGAATGATCCGCCAAGTCATCGAAACCTTCACCCGACTGGGAGGAGGGAAAAAAACTATCAGCGGTACACTTCCCACTGACACAGAAATAGTATCAACCCAATACTTAGGTGATAAATTCCGCATTCGCTACGTTCCCAGCAGCCAAATCTTGCAATATTGCCAACAGCGTCCCCCACTTTCTCAAATTAATTACGGAACAGTGGAAAACCCCGATAGTACGCTACCCAACGCCGAATTTGAATGCGAGAAAATCGCCAAATTCTACAACATTCCAGCCAACCAACGCTTAAAAGGTCGTGACCAAGCTACAGTCAGCAATTATCGCCAACTTGCAAAACAAGTGCAAGTCTTACACTCTAGCCATCACGCCTCATCACGCCTCGATAATCCCTTAGAATCGCGCCTAATTCTTGCCGATGGGAATATTACTTTAGGTCAAATAATGAGTCCCGGTTTTCGACTTCCCTATCTCTCCGATGTGTTCCTTTCCTGTTGCGAAACAAACCTCGGTGTTGCTGGCATTACTGATGATATTTTATCATTATCCACTGGCTTTTTATGTGCGGGAGCGCGGAGTGTTGTCAGTACCTTATGGGCAGTTGATGACTTGGCTACAGCCTTATTTTCCATCTTTTACTATCAGTATCGTCAACGAGGTTTAAACCGTACTGAAGCACTGCAACAAGCGCAAGTCAAACTCAGGACTTTATCAGGAAAAATCCTAGCTACTGAGTACAAAAGTGAACTCGAAACTCACTTGCAACAGCAACAGCAACAAGCAATAGAGAAGTGTGAAAAAGCAAAGAAAAATTGTAAACGGTTATTTGAAGGAACGCCAGAGTATCAGCGATGGGATGAAGAATATAAACATTGGGAGGCGATCGCTTCTCGCATTTTCAAAATCAAAGAAAACCTAAAAAAATTATGTCGAGAAGAATTACCCTTTGCCGGGCCTTACTATTGGGCAGGTTTCATCTGTTCCGGTTTGCGTTAGTATCAAATTGTAAAAATGAAGAGAAAAATGTTTGTTTATGATTCGGCGGTTGAAACCGCGTCTACACAAACGAAGTCCGCGCAACGCGAGACTAAGAAGCAAAGGAGGTATTTAAGCTGGATTTAGTATCAAATTCTTACTAGAAAATTAACATAGCCCCAGATGAAAACCTGGGGGCATTTTCATCATTTTCACCAATCGGCATAACCGTCGCGACTCTGTTCGATATACCAGTAGCACAGTTAGCAAACCAACAGCCATGAGCCGATACTATCATCCCACGCGCTACACCAGTCGCAGCTTGCAATCCCCAGCCGCACCTACCCAGACTCACAAAGCTTGGTTCAAATCCCCCCTGATTCTATCAGCAATTCTTCTCGGCATTGGCATAGTCGGTGCTACCCTATTTGTTGAGTTTACCACCCAGCGCATCATCCACATCCGGGCTGATGACAATTCCGATTCGGCTGAAACTTATACAGCTCAGCGGCAACAACACTGTCAAGCCAGCATTCAACATTATAAACCTGGTGATGTAGCAATTTCTATGTCTTTTGCCGATCGCCCTGTCACTACCCAAAATATCTCCATTTCTAACAGTTTATCTCTACTCGGCCAGTGTAAAGATCCAAAACGGGCGATCGCCAACAAACACCCAGGAACCTCTTTAATTTTACTCCTAGAGCGCATCCAAAACACAGTCCAAAAAGAACGCGCCCGCAAGAATCAAAAACCAGTCGTAGTAACCATCGCCATTCAAGACGACGAGCCGGGCCCAAACCAACCCAATCCGAAAGACGTTCAGCGGATTAAAACCGTTGTCCACAACATTACCGAAAACAATGGGGCGATCGCCTTCATGGTTGAAGACGAAACCCTCAAAAACCAGCTAGAGACTAATTTAACATCCGAAGGCAAGGTGCAAATTTGCGATTTCAAAGACATTTCTAACTGTGTCAGTTTAGCCTTGGAAACCGCTCGTAAACCGGGTTTTCGATAGGAGCCGAGAAACCGGGTTTTTACCAAAATACTTGGTTGTAGCCAGCAGATTCAGTCAAAAACCCGGTTTCTGCCCCTCCAATGTGACCAAAGAAACCGGGTTTTTCTTAAAACACTTTGTTGCATCCCGCAGATTCAATAAAAAACCCGGTTTCTGCCCCCCGTGCATCCAGGACTAAGTAACTTCCTCAAAAATTCGCATAACTCCTCACAAATTAAACGATTAAACATTGTCAGCAAAATCAAAGGAAAGACCATGAATTCAAATCAACCGCAGAATAACGAACATAATCAAATTCAACTTCATATCTGGCAAATAGTCGATCGCTGGCGGCAATTTCCCCAAGAAGCAGTTAAACGCCTCCCCAGAGGATTGCGGGCAAATGTCAGCGAAAGAGTTGCCAACTCAGCAGAAACTCGGATTGCCGAAGCCCGCATTCAAGACATGAATCCCATAGTCTCCCGGCAATCTTCACCGACTACCAAACAAGCCACAAAATTTGTGGTAGTAGTAATAGGTGCGCTTACCTTCAGTGCGGGAACGCAAGTGCTAACTTCGCGTTTGGGCCCGGCTGCTTTACCTGCTGCAATGGGAGGCGGTGCATTGGCTAGTTTTTTAGTAGACGATCGCGCTACTAAAGTATTTACAAATATGCGAATTGCTCACGGTACAAAACAGGAAATTAGCGCGATCGCCCAGCAAGGACAATCTCCTGTTAATGAATTAGACGAACTGTTTTACCGCACTCAAAAGGCACTGATCCAACAAGTCGAAGGCAAAAATCTACAGAAACAGTTGGCTATCGATGCCATTTTAGCAGGAACTCTAAGTGCGGCGGAATTTTCAACAGCGCTGTGGATTGTAGTACAAATGGGACTGCCGGGGGGAATTTTAATCGAAGCGATCGCCGCCAGTTTGCCTGTTACTATTGTTTGGTTGGCCGCTGCTTTTCAGAGCGATCGCTTTGAGTTACCAGAACAGTATGCCCGTTTAATTGAAAAGTATTTTGGCTGTGTTTTCCCCCGCGAAGGAATGCCAGAAGCGGAAGTTGAAAAACTCCTGGCTGATAAAGAAAGCCAAGAAGCATCTTTGGACTATTTAATGAAATACATTGCTGAGGGGGATAGCAATGGGCGGCTGAAGAATATGGCGATGGCGGAAGCGGACTATGATATTAGCATGGGTCGCGATCGCAAAAAAGAGTTGGAACTGGAGCGCGATCGGGCGATCGAACAGCGGTTATTTCAATCTCGCGCCGACAAAACCGATCTGGAAAACGCCTTTGTTGCGCCAGACATTGAAATGATTGGTGCACCTCACGAAATCAAGGAAAAGCAGCAAAAGGTCGATCGAATGCGGCAGCAGTGGGTGCAGCAGAAAAGCGCTGAGTTGGAAGAGATTTTAGGGCAAGATTTGAAAATAATCGCCCACCGTTACGGAACGCAAATTAAACAATGTGAGGAGGACATCATGGCGGCGCAGCAGCGGTATGACGAAGCCTACCGCAACTGGAAGGAAGGTCATGAGGAATTTGGGGGCGACTTGGGCGACGCGGCTTAAGAGAATCGGGATTGGGTGAGGTGGGGGGTGTTCTCTTGGTATAATTGAGAGCATCCCTTTTTTGTTCTGATTCACGCCCCTATGGATGATGCGTCGTTATGTCAACTGATCCGAGAAGCTTTACACTCTCCTGAAAAGGCAGAGATACTCGCATTCGCGATCGACCAATTGCCGGAAGTTAAGAGATATCTCGATAAAGGTTGGCTACCCTATTACGATGAAGCTCTCCCGGTGACAGAAAGGGATGTTAAGCGTAATATTAATAAGTTTCCTCAAATATACCGCTTGAACTTGGAAACTACAGACTGTCAAAATGCTTCTGAGACTGCTATTGTTCGCAAACGTTTTATTAGCTGGGTAATGATGATTCTCAGGCTAGATTGCTACGATGTCAAGCGCGGGCAAAAGAATCGACCAAGAACTGTGAGCCTGAGCGATCCAGCAGGTATCAATCAAGGAGGAACGATAGAAGATACTATACCAGATAAACAAAGTCTTAATGGCATTGGAACTCTTATTGCCGATGAAGAATTGCAAGAGAATCAACAGCAAGAACAAGAACTAAAACGCCTTATAAAAACATTAGTATGTTATCCAGAGGGATACCCTCATTGTACTTGCTATGAACTGATTCAAAGACGTTTGCTGAAAACCCCGCCTCAGCAATGGAAGGAAATAGCGATAGAATTACAAATACCCTATGGAACAGTCACTGCTCATTGGAATAGAAAATGTAAAAAACGTCTAGAAGAGCTTTCAAAAAAATCTAGTAACAAGTAGGAAAAAGAACGTGAAAAATATAGATAATTGTGAACTGACAATTCAACTCTCTAAGCAAGCTCACCAAGATGCTCATAAGTTTGCTTCTCAACAATCAACACCAGAAAATGTCAAACAAGTTTATACAAATACTTTGGCAGTTTATGCTGTTCGTCATTTCTTGCAATGGCTGGGCATTGAAACTGATTTGAGCGCAGGCGACAGTTGGCATTCTGTTATCAGATGCTTTAATGATGTGGCTGATTTAGTAATTCCCAATTTAGGTAAACTCGAATGTCGTCCGGTTTTACCTGGACAAACTGCTATTTCTATACCACCCGAAGTAACTGAGGACAGAATTGCTTATATTGCAGTTCAATTTCAGGAACAATTAAACGAAGTGCAGTTGTTGGGATTTTATCCAGCAATAGACCCACAATTACCGCCTGAAACAATAGAAATTTCCCGTCTTCAACCAATAGAAACATTGATTAATTATATCGATCGCCTGGAATCAGCGCAGTTTTTCTTGCAAAGCGATGAAGAGGTAGCAATTCAGGTTAGGGAAAGATTAGTAGACCAGTCAATTTCAGAGATTGCTACTCAATTGGAGCGGATATACCGCACCTATAACAAATACGAACGACGGTATGCAGGCGGTGACTTTTTGGCAAGTTTTGTAACTCCAGAACAGGTTTCCCAGAATGTTGCAGCATTTGTAGATCGAGAAGAATTTAATCTAGGACAGTTAGAAGAGTTTCAAGATTTAGCTGGAGAGTTGCTAGAAAAGTTAGATGAAATTTGGGGAAGCGAAGAGTCAGAAGAACCTTTAATTGTGAAATTTGAAACAACCACAGAACAACCAGGAATCATTAATTTGAGTCGATGGTTGCAAAATCTTGATGCTCTTTATGAGCATGGCTGGCGAAAACTAGAAGATTTTCTAAATTCTCTGGAAGGTAATCAAGTCTTTCGATTTGCCAGCGCTCCTCGTTCTCGCACCAGCGCAACGGAAGAACCTTCGATCAGTGCAACTAGAGTTCAAGTAGTAAAATTTGCAGAGCTAGATTTAGCTTTACTACTGAGTTGTCAATTAGAGAATAACCAGACGCGAGATATTCTTTTAAGATTGTATCCCGTGGGTGAGAATACATATCTACCGCAAGGTGTACAATTGATAGTATTAGATGAGTCAGATGATGTTTTTTTAGAAGCTACAGCTCGGAATGCTGACAATTGGACTCAATTAGAATTCAGGGGTGAAGCAGAAGAAAAATTTACCATCAAAATAGCACTTGGCATTGACAGCTTAACTTATAGTTTTGTTATTTAGCTGACAATTAACTTAATAAACAGGTTGACTATGAGCAAATTAATTCTTTTAGATTTTGGCAATGGTGATTTCCATCAAGGATTTCAGAGTATTACTTTCCAAATCTTCGATGAAGATGGCGTATTAACAACACAATTGAGAGGGAGTTTACCTGCTGCACCTGAAATTCCGCAACTGTATACCCAATGGCGATCGGGATATAACAGCATAATTGGAACGGGGTTTCGTTTAACTAAAATAAACGTTATTCCTCATAATGTATCAGAATCTGCCCCAGAAGATGTGATAAACACTTTGGCTGCTCGGTTTAATCAATGGCTAGGAACAGAAAACTTTATTTCTATTAGAAATAAAATGTTTAAAATAGAGACTTCCGAAGAAGTGTTATTGATCGTAGAAACTGAAGACGAACAACTACAACGCTTACCTTGGCATTTATGGGAATTTTTTGAGAAATATCCAAAAGCAGAAATAGCTTTTAGCACTCCTCAGTTCAATCTCCCAACTAGAAACCTTTTCACTTTCAGAACTCAAGGACGACTTCTGGCAATTCTTGGTGATAGTAAAGGAATCGATCTAGAAAAAGATCGCATAATTTTAGAAAAATTACCCGATATAGAAATAGTAATGCTAACAGAGCCAACTTCCGAGGAATTTTCCAAGGAACTTTGGGATTATCGGGGCTGGGATATCCTATTTTTTGCAGGCCACAGCGTGACAGAAACCTCCAATAAGCAGGGTAAAATATTTATTAATCCCGAAGAAAGTAGGACGATTTCTCAGCTAAAGGATAGTCTCAAAAAATCTGTATCACTAGGGCTAAAGTTAGCAATCTTTAATTCTTGCGATGGATTGGGAATAGCAAAGGAGTTGGCCCAATTGCACATTCCTTATGTAATTGCTATGCGTGAACCAGTTCCAGATATTGTCGCTCAAGTTTTTTTAAAGTATTTCTTCTCATCTTTCTCAGACGGTAAACCTTTGCATTTAGCGATGCGAGAAGCCAGAGAAAAGTTGCAAAGTATAGAAGCTGTTTTCCCCTATGCTAATTGTTTCCCAGTTCTGTTTCAAAATCCATCTTTATTGCCTTTTACTTGGCAAGATTTACCGGGTGTTGGAGTTGAATCAAAAATGTTAAATTGGGTGGTAATGCTAAAAGATACTCAGGAAGATTTACCGGAAACGATGGGAAGACGTGCTTTGTATCAAGCTGGAAAAGAAAGAACCACTCAATTTCAGAGAGAATTGGAGAATTGGTTGCGAAAAAAAGGAGCGATGTCCGAAGTAAAGGCGATCGCACCTCCAACGACTTTTCCAGTAGTTATGCTCAAATGTACTCAAAAAGTTGCCCATCTCATTGAATCTTACCCAGGAGTAGATTTTGTTTTACCTGATGGGTAAGACATAGAACTTATTCGCTAAGGGAATTAACTCGATCTGTTAACTGAGGAACAAATCGAGCCAATCCCCCACCAACACGCTCAGGAGGTTGATTTGGTAACGGAAAAGCAGTTTCTATCAGCTTTACTTTCAACTCCTTAGCTTTCAATTGGGGTTGTTCACACAAATAAAGCGCTGCAATTCCTGTTACATAGGGAGTGGCCATACTTGTACCACTGAGTTTTTTATAGATTAATTGGCCGTCACATTTTCTTTCTAAACTTGAGTAGACAGCTACTCCATAACCAACTAAATCAGGTTTGACCCTGCCTTCAGAGATACCACTACCGGAAAAATTGGCAATATTTCCTTGGAAATCTACAGCACCTACACTAAAGCATTCTTTAAAAGCACCAGGATAATGATACGTACCTTGACCGTCATTACCAATTGCAACTATAGGTAGTACATTCAACTTTTCTACACATTTAATTAACCTGTTTTGCAGGATTTCAAGTTTTTGTCTATTTGCTGAAGATTGTGTGCTGGTTGATGGAAAACCCAAAGACATATTTAATACCGCTGGAGGTTCTGAGTTTTCCGACTCGTTAAATTTATCCAGCAACCAGTCCAAACCCGAAATGATTCTCAATAAACTTCTGTCTATCGTCTCGCTTTCAATCACTGAAGCAACATATAATTTAGCTTCAGGTGCTACACCGATATTTTTTCCTGCAATAATACCGCATACGTGCGTTCCATGACCGCCTGTATCAAAACCGCGTACATTCCGTGGTTGACCGGAATTCAAGGGAACATAACAGTAATTTACTGTTCGATCGCGAAATTCTTGATGATCGGCATCTATACCCGTGTCTAATACTCCTACAAGGACACCAGAACCACGAATTTTCAATGAATGAGCTAACTCAACTCCACTTTCTAAGGGCCAATTGTCCAAATTTATTTCCTCTCTATCAATGCTCAACTGCTTTTTCGCAGGCTAACACGGATGTAAACCACCTTAAAATTCTACAATATCTTGGAGCCGCACCAAGTAGCAATCGTTAAGAATATTAACTCTGTACTGAGGTATTATGGAATGAATTGTGCTGAATGATACTGGTGGGTTTTGGAGAGCGCGATCGCTTTTCTTGGTTGCCTCGCCTCATTTGTAATAGCTGCCATAACTGCTTGTTTTACTTACCTATTTGTAACTAAATATGACTCAAGACTTCTCTGGTCAAAATCTCCGAGGACGCAATTTTAAAGGTCAAGACTCCACGGGTGCCAACTTCTCCTATGCAGATATCCGAGGGGCGAATTTTACTGATTCTATCTTGATAGGTGCGAACTTTAGCCATGCTAAAGCAGGATTACCAAGCCAATGGAAATTTTTACTACTAGCATTTTCATTAGTTGTCGCATTTTTAGCAGGATTTGCCGCCGCCGTTGGGGGCGCTTTTGTCGGCTCTTTTCTAGCCACTAAATATGAAAAGTTTTTCACCTATCCGGGCATATTTTATTTTATAGCCTGCATCGGTTTTATCAGCCTTCTTGTCTTTAAGGAGGTTAAATCAGTTTTTACTTTATCTATGGGCATAGCTTTTACCTTTGTTTTGGTTTTAACATTTAGTTTTGGTTTGTCCGTAGAAGTAGCTGGGCCTGTAGGTTTTGCTTTAGTTTTAATTTTAATTTTGGCTTTTATCTTTGCTTTAGCATTAGCTTTAACTTTTGCTGAAGCTGTAGCTGAAAAGTTTACTTTTGCTGTAACTTTGACGTTGTGTGGCTCTGCGATCGGGCTTTTACTTGTAACTTTTGGTCCCCAATTTGCAGACGTGAGGGCAGGGGCTGCAATTGGGATGCTATTTGGTACTTATAGTGTTACTTTTATATCCACTTATATTAGCTGGAGAGCTAAAGCTGAAGATATCAGATTTTTATGGCTAAAAAATCTAGCCGTCGAATATGCAGCTATAAAAGGTACTTACTTTCAAGGAAGCGATTTAACCCATGCTAATTTTACTAAAGCTATTCTCAATAATACTGATTTTAGCAACGCAAATTTGACGCGCGCTTGGTTTAATAAGGCACAAAAACTAGATTGGGCTAAAGCAGATAACACTATTTTAGCCAAGCCATTGATTCGAGACTTACTCGTCACGGGCAATGGTGCTGGAAAATCTTACCTTGGCGCTAATCTCAAAGGAGCCAATTTGATAGGATCTGACCTAAATAGCGCTAATCTAAAAGGAGCTAATATCAGTGAGGCTAATTTCCAAGCCACTAATTTAGAAGCGGCAAATTTAACGCTCACTGAAGCAATTGGCACTGACTTTACCAGCGCTCAAATGACAGGTGCTTCCCTTGAAGCCTGGAATATAGAAAGTAATACTAATTTGGATAATGTCGATTGTCGATATATTTATCTTTTAGAATCTTCAAAACCCGGAACCGATGACCGCGAACGCCGTCCCAACAGTGGTGAATTTGCACCCGGAGAATTTACCAAACTATTCCAAGAAGTTCTCACGACTGTTGACTTAATTTTCCGCAACGGCGTTGACTGGAAAGCCTTTATCCCCGCCTTCCAACAAGTGCAAGTTGAGAATGAAGACACCGAACTCACTATCCAAAGCATCGAAAACAAAGGCGATGGGGTTGTGGTTGTTAGAGTCAGCGTTCCCCCAGATACCAACAAAGAAAAGATTCATAGGGAATTTACCCAAAACTACGAAGTTGCACTCAAAGCCATAGAGGAAAAATATCAAGCTAAACTAGAAAGCAAAGATGAGCAGATTACGGTTTATCGCCAGCAGCTAGAAGATTCTCGTCAGAGAGAGATTCAGCAAAGTTCCAATATGGAAAAAATTATTGATATCCTGGCGAAACCAGCCCTTAATGTTCCCGTTAACGAGTCTGAAGTTCAAGCTATAGCCGAAGGCCCAACAGCGGTTAATTTAGTTATTCTCACACTGATATCTGGTGACTTTGAAACAGGATTTCCCTTTGTCATCGCTCAAATTTGGACTGAGGATGAAAGATTGCCTACTCAACATCCAGGTGAGTTGCCACCAGCACCATATCTAGTTGATTTTTATCATCTTTGGCATTCACAATATAACCGTTTTATAGAAGTAGAAAAAAAAGCAGCTCGAATGCAAAAAAATATCATACAAGTAACCAATGCTTCTGAATTTACAATTGACAAATTAGCTGAAGAGTTAGAAGAAAAACTAAATAAATGGCTTAATGCCGAGCAATTTCGGCTCATAGATCGAATCCTGCGTGAGAAATTAAACCGTTATGATGAAGTTCAGGTAATCATCCAATCAGAAAATATCGATGTGCGTCGCCTCCCTTGGCATCTGTGGGATTTTTTCAAAGCTTACCACAAAGCTGAAATTGCTTTAAGTTCACCTTTTTACGATCGACCTTTAAAAACTGCTGTTACCAGAGACAGAATCAGAATCTTATCAATTTTGGGCGACGATAAAGGAATTAATCTGAATAAAGACCAAGAGTTACTAACACACTTAGATGCAGAAAAATCTTTTATTGTCAAGCCCAGCCGCCAAGAATTAGATGAACAATTGTGGGATGAAAAAGGTTGGGATATTCTCTGTTTTTCCGGTCACAGTTCGAGCGAAATGGATGGTAGCACTGGTTATATTTATATCAATAATACGGATAAGCTAAGTATTCCCGATCTAAAAAATGCTCTCAGCACAGCCATTGAAAGGGGCTTGCAAATAGCAATTTTCAATTCTTGCGACGGTTTAGGATTAGCGAATCAATTGGCTCAATTGCACATTCCACAAATTATTGTTTTTCGAGAACCGGTGCCGGATGTAGTGGCACAGGAATTCTTGAAAAACTTCCTCACCGCCTTCGCCAGCGGTAAATCTTTCTATCTAGCAGTCAGAGAAGCGCGGGAGAGGTTGCAAAGTCTAGAAAATCATTTTCCTTGTGCTTCTTGGCTGCCGGTTATCTGCCAAAACCCCGCCGAAGTGCCCCCGACATGGCGATCGCTCCAAAATCCCTAACACCCCCCAAAAACAAGTTCCCAACCAAACTGCATAATTTTTCCAATTCGTCACGATACATATATAGCAAGCCATACAGCCCCCCAACGAGGTACTCATGCGCCACCCTACTCCAGATAGCCCGGTTTCTGGAAAACCCCTGCTGGAAATACCCCTCCCAATCCCCAACTCCCCATCCTTACTAAAACTGAAGTCGCCGCCAAAAACCTCAGCTAATTCCTCATCGCATAATTTTCCCGATCGCGATCGATATAACTTCAGCCACTCAAAATTGATCTGGGAGTAGTCACTAGAATGACACATAGAATGACAAACATAATCGATCGATTTTCGACTTACTATCAAGTCAATTCCCATCCTCACGCAGTGCAGGATTGTCGGTTAAGACAAAATCTAAGACGCTTGCTGCAACAGCATCCAGAGCTAAATGATGAAACAGTTTTACTGAAATATTTCTGCAACCAAGCTGCTAAGAATAACTCGAACTCATTAGCGAAATATCATCTACTTGCTTATGTGGATGTTGCTTGCTATTCGGCGGCGAAATCCACTTATGATGCCTTCCAAACACCGGAGCTGACTTTTGCAGATTATTTGCAAATTGCCAAACTTTATATGGTTGACAGAGCGGTAGAATTGTGTACTAAGTTCGATCGCACCCAAAGCAAAATCGAAACCTATCTCAGTCCTCCTCTGCGCGACGCTATTATGAGCCAAGTCCGTAAAAACGAACCAACACAAAGGCAAAGTGACTGGGGGTTGCTACGGAGTACCCCGAAAAAAGGTCTGAAAAGTGCTTTGCAAAACTTCGGAATTCCAGAGCCAAATTTATCCCGTTGCTTCCTAACTTGGCAAGGTTTTTTAGCAGTTTATGCCCCAGTTAAAGCAGGCATAAATCAGCGATTACCGGAGCCAACAGCGGAACAATGGGAGGCGATCGCCCAATTTTGCACCGAACAACAATTCCCCCACTCCATTCAACCATTCACGGTGCCAGAAGTCAAAGCATTCTTGCAAACTTGTGTAGATGCACTACGAGCATCTACTCACATTCAATTTGATTCCCTGGATGCAGAAAACTGGAATTTAGAATCAGAAACGGCTGAGCAATCCGAGCAGCAAGCATCGAACAGACAGCAAGACATGGAGCAATGCGATCGCCTGCAACAGATGACAACTGAATTAGCAAGTGCGATCGTCTCCCTCTCTCGTGACTTTCCTGATGCCAGAAAAATGTTAATCTTAGAACATGGCTTTACTGGATTTAACCAAAGTTACATCGGTAAAGAATTTGGCATCAAGCAATATAAAATTTCGCGACAGTTAACTAGCTACAAAAAATATCTGTTAACAAGTTTGGTGAAGTGGAGTCAAACCCAAGCAAATGTTACCTTGAGTGTAGAAACTGTCGATCGCCTATCAATTCTCCTTGATGAATGGCTGACTTGGTATTGCCAAAATGCAATTCTGTACAAGTTCTTGCAAACCACGTTAAAGCTGCATCCAGCCCTGAAGTTGGAAATTACGCTGCTGTGCCGCTACTATGGATGTGAGAGAGTAGACGAAAGAGCGATCGCCCACAATCTTAACATAACACCAACTGAATTGCAAGGAAAATTAGTGCAAGTTAAAACAACTTTGCAAACGGAATTACACAATTGGTTGCACCAAAATCTTGCACTCAAACCCTGTTCTCTCAGCGCGATCGATAAGTCATCAGCATTGTTAGTAGAACAATTTTTAGCCAACGCCCCCTACGCCCTGTTAACACTACAACGGAGATAATTACAATGACATTAACCTTAGCACAATTAAGCCTCGCCTGTCCCGATCAACTCTGGCTAGAGTTTTCCGAAAGCGAACAGAAAACAGCTTTGCCTGTAACCCAAGATTACTCCTATGAAGCAGCACGTCATCGCGCTTTCTTAAATCGGCTAACCCTGGCAGTTTTGTTACCTGAATTTTCAGCCGCATCCGAAACCTCTGTCCAACTTGCATCCTCAGAAAACCTGTGGGAATTTGTGACTGGTTTTGCCTTGAATTTGGGCAAAAGTCGCCTAGTAATTATTCCCAGTGAAACCATCGATACTGATGAATTTTCCGTGCCTCAAGAATGGGTGGATATTCCTGCATTGGCGGCGGATTATTATCTGGCTGTGCAGGTGAATTTGGAGGATGGATGGTTGCGGGTGTGGGGTTTCACTACCCATCGTAAACTGAAAACTGAAGGGAGATATGATGCGGGCGATCGCACTTATTCCCTCGATGTAGAGGATCTGTTTGAAAACCTGAATACTCTCTGGGTTTCTCAGCAACTTTGTCCAGCCGAGAAAGCCGAAATTCAACCGTTACCGACATTATCTCATAACCAAATAGAAAGGTTCATAGGTGATTTGGGCAAACCTTCACTTTATTCACCTAGATTGAAGATACCCTTTGCCCAGTGGGGGGCGCTGTTAGCTGTTGAGGATTTGAGGGAACAGCTTTATAATCGCAGAATAGCAAAGGAAGATGCCCTGCAAAAACTTGTGAATTTGACTAAAAGTATTTATTCTAACTTGTGGTTGTTTTTGGATGAATTAGTGGCAGTTCACGGTGTCAATTTTGCATCAGCTAGAGGGGAAAATAGATCGGGAGGAAATGAGGGCGATCGACCTTCCCAAGCACGGGGTAGAATGATAGATTTAGGAATTCAATTAGTAGGTCATCCGGTCGCATTAATTGTCTATTTAAGTCCTGAATCAAACAATAAATGGAATATCCTTTTACAGTTAAGACCAGGTGGCGGTCAAACTTACTTGCCGCCCGACGTGCAGATGATTGTATTGGATGATGCTGGTGAGGTGTTTTTGGAAGCGCGATCGCGCCAAGCGGATAATTGGATACAATTGGAGTTTAGCGGCGAACCTGGGGAAAGATTTAGTGTTAAAGTAGCTTTAGGCGATGCGAGTCTTGTGGAAGATTTTGTTATCTAACTGAGAGTAAAGGGTAAGTCATGGGTAAATTAGTTGTTTTGAGTCTGGGAGAGGGAGACTTTCAACGGGGTTTTCCCGTGACGTTACAGGTGTGGGAAGAGGGCGGTTTTCACACCTCCTTCCTCGGAAAAATCCCGGCATCTGCGATCGATTCATTGTACGATCGATGGCAGTCAGATTACCGCCAAAAGGTGTCTGGCAGAATGAAACCAAATCCAGCACAAGTCAGCAACCGTTCAGATACTGATTTAATCGCAAACAGCAAGCTTTTAAAAGACGAGTTAAATAACTGGCTCAATTCCGAGACATTTCGCCCCATAAAAGAGAAGTTCCTGGAAAAGGTAAACACCAGAGAGACTGTGCGAGTAATTGTCCAGACTGAAAATCCCCAGTTGCGGCGATTGCCTTGGTATTTGTGGAACTTATTTGTTGAAAGTTACCGTTTCGCAGAAGTGGCGCTTTCTTCCCCTACATTCGATCGCGCTCACAAATCGGTGCAGCCCAAAGCTAAGGTGAGGATATTGGCTATTTTAGGCGATTCCTCTCCCCCCGATCCTCGAACTAGAATCCGCCTCGATATCAATGCAGACAAGCAGTTTTTGGATAGTTTGCCCGATGCGGAAACCGTATTTTTGGTTGAACCAAAAAGCCACGAATTTCACGAGCAACTTTGGGACGATCGGGGATGGGATATTTTATTTTTTGCCGGACACAGTAGCAGTCAACCTGATGGTACTACCGGGAAAATGTATATCAATTCTCAAGAAAGTTTGACGGTTGAAGATTTAAAATTAGCTCTGAAAAAAGCGATCGAAAGAGGATTGCAGTTAGCGATTTTCAATTCCTGCGATGGGTTGGGAATTGCCAGAGATTTAGCCGAGTTGCAGATTCCCCAAATTATCGCGATGCGGGAACCTGTATCCGATTCTGTAGCTAAAGAATTTTTGAAATATTTTTTAACTTCCTTTTCTAGCGGTAAGATTTTAGATTTAGCTGTCAGAGAAGCGCGGGAAAGGTTGCATGGAGTAGAAATAGAGTTTCCCTGTGCTTCTTGGTTGCCTGTAATCTGTCAAAATCCCGCAGAAAAATCCGTGAGTTGGCAAGAGTTACGGGGGATTGCACCGGGGATTAATTGGCGTGATGCGTGTCACAGAAGCATACCCGATCGAGGTAAATTAACCAGTAATTCGCTGGTGGCGAATGATGGATTGAATTTGAATGTCGATGATGTTTATGTACCCTTGGGTTTAGTGGAGAGAAAGGAGAAAGATAAACGCGATCCAGAAATTATATCGGAAAAAGGTTCCCAATTATACGGAGCAGAAACTCAGTATGAAATTACCAAGACATTTAAAAATGATGAGTTTTTTGAGCAAGTATTAAAGCAAGGACAAACTGATAAAAGTCAAGGCAAACGCATCGGCATTATTGGCGAACCGGGTTCGGGAAAAACGACTTTATTGCAAAAAATCGCGGATTGGGTGTTAGCTGAAACTGAAGCTCTGCCCGTTTGGATTTCCTTAGCGGATTTGGGTAAATTCAGTTTAGAAGATTATCTACTGCAAAAGTGGCTGAAAGTTGCCTTAAATGTAGCGGATGTCACGGCTCAAATGCGCCAAGATTTGGTGACGCTGTTTAACAATCATCAAGTTTGGTTATTACTGGATGCTGCTGATGAGATGAGCGCGGGCAATCCTTTGGATGAGATTAAATCGCAATTGCGGGGATGGATGGCTGAGGCGCGGGTGGTGTTGACTTGTCGCTACAATGTGTGGGATGCGGGGAAAAATACTTTAGCTGATTTTGATGTTTATCGCAATTTGGATTTTGATGAAGAGGAACAAATTCCCCTGTTTATTAGAAGTGTTTTTCAGCAGTCAGATTTAGGGGAAAGGTTGTGCGATAAGTTAGCAGAATCAGAAAATGCGCGGTTGCGAGATACGGTGAAAAATCCTTTGCGGCTGACGTTGTTATGTTTGGCTTGGCAGATCCGTCAAGGAGATTTTACTACTAAAACTCAGGCGGATTTATACGCGCAGTTTACCGAGGCGGTGTATGAGTGGAAGCGCGAGAAATTCCCCACAACTTCCCATCAGCGACGGGAGTTAAATAAAGCTTTGGCGACGTTAGCTTTGCGGGGAATGGAAGAAGAAGAATCGCGGTTTCGGTTGCGTCAGGGTTGGGTGCGGGAGGTGTTGGGGGAAGCGGATGAGCCTTTGTGTGAGTTAGCTTTGCAGTTGGGTTGGATTAATCGGGTGGGTGTGGCGGCGGAAAGGCCAGAGGAACAGGTTTATGCGTTTTATCATCCCACTTTTCAGGAGTATTTTGCTGCGTTGGGTGTGGATGATTGGGACTTTTTCTTGCCACGCAACCACGTCGATAAACCTGTTAAGGATGAAACGGGTAAATACAAGCATTACAGAATTTTTGATAAACATTGGAAAGAGGTAATTTTATTGTGGATAGGGCGAGACGATGTGCTGAAAGAAGCTAAAGAAACGTTGATAGATGGTTTAACAAAATTTCAAGATAATTGCGGAAATTTTTATTTATATCGCTCTTATTTTCTGGCAGCACTGTGTGTTGTTGAGTTTATAAATTGCAGTCTGGATGATAAAATTGTAGCACAAATCGTCAAGTGGAGGTGTGGATATTTTGAGCCTGACCAACAGAAATGGTTTACATTTCCTGAAATAATTAAAAAGACGACGCTGGCAGCATTGCGACAGATGAATCCCGAAAAAGTGAGCGACGCTCTAATCAAAGCGATGCACACCTGTCATGACTTCCAAACTCGTTACAAAGTGTTTTATATATTGTGGCGAATTGATATAGAGAAAGCAAATTCATATCATGCTATAATTAGTGATGAATTAATTAAATATGTTGACAGCCCAGAATTCGAGAGCGATGAAATTCATCAATACTTTATATCTTATAATTTTTATGAGGTAAAAATTCTTTTTAAATCTGTTTTGTATGATAAATTAATTTTTAACATCCTAATGGCTTCGCTATTATATATCTCATCTCATGGTAACGAAGAAGAAGTTATTGATTCCCAAAAAAATTTAATGTATAGTTTTATACAAGTTTGTATAGACACCCCCGACAGCCTTATATTACTGGCAGATATTATGCGTTTAGATCGTAAAAATATTGACAGTCAAGCTGTTTATGAACGCATAATTAATATAGCCATGCTTCTGAATACAGAGGCAGGAACTTTGCTAAGGTCTAATGTGTTAGCCCAACTTGCTAAATCCAACCCCAACGGGATAACTGATACAAGAGCTTTGTTAATTAGCAAGGTAAAAACTAATTTTCTTTATAACGGAGCTTTTAAAAAAGCTTTGATTGAGGGTATGGTACAAACTTTTATTAGTAACCCAAGTGAGATTGTTCGCCTAGTATTTACTGTATGGAACTGGATTCTCACAAATCGGGAGAATTGTTGTGAAGACTATAATGATTGCGCTATGCATACCAGGCATTTTCAATTCGCTCAGGCTCGTGCAGATACCATAGCAGAATGGCTGCATACCTGTGAAACCGATTCAATTCGTTGGTTCGTAGCTTCTATAGGTGGTAGAATTAACTCGGACAACCCAGATTCGAGCGCGATCGTAACTAAACTACTACATACTACTGAGGATGAGTTTATTCGTTGGTTGCTCGCTGATAGTTTGCGTGAAATTAATCGTCTAAATTTCCCTAACGATAGGAAACTTGATAATGGTAATCTAGATACTATCGAGACTCTCACTGAACTGCTCAACATTTCTCAAGATGAAGAAATAGTTTTATTTGCTGCTGAGAGTATGTACAAAATTGACTCCAATAATCTAGATGCTATTGCTGCCTTTAGAAACTTACTACATAATTGTCAAGATAATTCTATAATTTGGCAAGTTTGTTTTTTATTACTACCTGTAAAAAAATCTCATCTTGATGATAGTGTTTATATAATTAATCTTCTCACTGACTGTTTGCGTACTTGTAATAATAAATATATTTTGAAGCAATGTGTTACGAGTTTAAAAAAAATCGGTACAGACAACCCAGATACCATTGCAGCTTTAACTCAACTGCTGCATAGCTGTGAAGATGAGAAAATCCGTAGGCTAGTTATTTCTAGCTTGGGGGAAATTAACTCAGGAAACTCAGATGCTATTACTGCCCTAACTCAACTACTCCGTATTAATGATGATAATAAAACCCGCAAGCTAGCAGCTTATAATTTGGTGCAAATTTGCAAATCTAATCCAGACGAAATCGCTGCTCTCAACCAATTGCTACATACTTGTGAGGATGAAGAAACACGCAGGCTAGCTGCTTATAACTTAGGGCGAATTGACCCAGGCAATTCTGATCCCATTGCTGTCCTAACTCAATTGCTGGGTACTTGTGAGGATGAGGAAACCCGCAGCCGAGCTGCTTATAACTTAGGAGAAATAGGCTCAGGCAACCCAGATGCCATTGCAGCCCTAACTGAACTGCTGCGTACCAGTGAAAATAAGAATATAAGCAGCAGTGCAGCTTCTGCTTTGGTGAAAATTTGCAAATCTAACCGAGAGGCTATTACTATCTTGATTCAATTGCTACACACCTGTAATAATGAAGTTACTTGTGAGGAAATAGCCGATGGATTAGTGGTAATTGGCGAATCAAACCCAGATGCCATCGTCGAGCTGACTCAAATGCTACGCACCAGTCAGAACGAGAAAACCCGCAGGCTAGCTGCTCATATCTTGAGGCGAATTAACCCAGACAACGCAGAGGCAATTGATGCTCTGACTCAACTACTTTCCACTTGTGAGGATAAACATACTCGTTGGAAAGCAGCGAAAAGCTTGAGGCAAATTAATAATCGTACTCTGCTAGAAGATTTCGTCTCTGGACTGAGGTATTGCTTATCAGATAATGTCAATGAAAGCGATTATAACGGCTACCACGATTGCTACCAATTTCTTTGGGACTGCTCTCAAAATCTCACCTACCCACAATTCTACACCGCATGGCATCACCAATTGACAAGCACTCATCCAGAAGCACCCGATAACATCCCAGTTGGTGACACTATTTTAACTAAATCTATCGAAAACCAAATCACCCCAAACTTTTCTCAACTACAACCAACTCCCCAAACTTACCCACTATCGATCGACATTCAATCCCTAGCAGACGAAACAGATATAAATGCTATTTACCAAGAAATCTGCACCCAAATTTACTACCTCGCACTCCCTGATACAGACATCCCCACCGCCAACAACTTCGCCGAACTCAAACGCCACATTCTCACCGCAAAACGCCAACTGCAAAAACGCCACCTAGCCCTAATTCTACATGAATGTACCCCTCATCCAACACTCATCACCTGCTGCCGCAAAATCGCCGATGCTAACCTGGGTTTGCACATCCTCTGGATAACCGACACACCCCTCGATGCACCTTTGCGCGGTTTTCCCCCACAGCAACCTAACCTCCTGGGTGCTCTCCAAACTTGGATAAATGAACTGAGTTAACGGGATGCCAGTATCGTAAAAATTTTTGTTATCTAATGCAAGGTAAGAGAGCAAACAATGGGTAAATTAGTTATTTTGACTCTAGAACAAGAAGACTTTCAGCAAGGTTTTCCTGTCAAGTTACAAATTGGATTAGAGGGCGAACGCCTGTCTACGCCTATCAATGGATATCTTCCGCCAAACCCAAAAATTCCCAATTATTATAGAAGTTGGCAGTCAGCATATCATACTCATATAGTAGGCACGCCCAGATTAGACAAACCAAAAGCACAAAAGTCTCAATTCTCTACTGGTGAAATTAACGCACAAGCAGAAAATTTAACTATAACCATGAATCAATGGCTGAACTCCCAGGAATTCAGTCTGATTCGAGAGGAATTGGTGCTCAGTCTGAAACCCGATGATGAAGTACGGTTTATTATTCAAGCACCAACCATTCAACTACAGCAACTTCCCTGGCATCTTTGGGATTTGTTTAAAGACTACCCCTTGGCAGAAATTGCCCTAAGCGCACCAAACTACGGTCAAGTATCCTCAGCTAAAAAATCACGAAATAAAGTCAGAATTTTAGCCATTTTAGGTAACAGCAAGGGGATTAACACCGAAAAAGACCGAGAATTATTAGAGCAATTACCCGGTGTCGAAACCGTGGTTTTACCTCAACCAAGTCGGAAACAAATCAATCACCATCTTTTAAAATATTCCTGGGATATTTTATTCTTCGCCGGTCACAGTCAAACTGAAGGTAAAAGCGGCCGGATATATATCAACAAAACTGATAGCTTAACAATAAACGAGCTAAGAGAACCCCTTGAAAAAGCAATTAACAAAGGTCTCAAATTAGCTATTTTCAACTCCTGTGATGGATTGGGTTTAGCACAAGAACTCGCACATTTGCAAATTCCTCAAATTATCGTTATGCGAGAGCCAGTTCCCGACAAGGTAGCTCAAGCATTTTTAAAGTATTTTCTGAATGCTTTTGCCAGCGGTAAATCGCTTTATCTATCAGTCAATGAAGCACGGCAAAAGTTGCAATATTTAGATGCACATCCGCCTAGTATTTCTTGGTTGCCGGTCATTTGCCAAAATCCGAGTCAGTTAATGCCAACTTGGGATAAGTTGCGTGGGGCTTCAGGCACAAAAACTCGATCAACAATCTGGACTAGAAACCGCGATTCTCAAGAGTCAGAGAAGCGAAATCGCTTACTAGCAAAGATAAAGGATGAAGTAGAGAGTCGCTGGGCACAGTCACTGCACAATCGGGTAGTTATTCAACAACCAAAAGAACTTCAGCCCAAACAAGTAGAAACACCTTGGGGTGTAGAGGTCAGACTCAATCATTTGCCAAATCAACTCTTAAGTCCAGAAACAAAATTAGTCGATGTTTTTCAGCAGAGTAATATCGATAGCAAATTATTAATTATAGGTGATCCAGGAAACGGTAAAACAATTACTTTGTTAGAACTAGCAAAGCAGCTAATTACCCAGGCGGAAGACGACACAAATCGGGCAATTCCTGTTTTGTTAAACCTTTCATCCTGGAAAGATGAAAAGCAACCTCTACTCCAGTGGCTGATTGCTGAACTTGTCTCTAAATATGATGTCAGCCTAAATATTGCTGAGGAATTGTTAGAAAATCACCGCATATTGCCACTGCTTGACGGCTTAGATGAAACACTCTGGCAAGAAAGCTGTGTAGAAGCGATTAATCAATTTCGAGAAAGTGCCTATCGCCCTCCGGGTTTAGTTGTATGCAGTCGCAGGGAAGGATACGAATTTATTAATGCCAAGCTCAAACTGAACGGAGCAATCTGTTTGCAACCAGTAGCCCAAGCAGAAGTTGAAAAATATTTCGCCGATGTCAAGTGCCTCAAAATCTGGCAACAAATTAAAAACTCTGACGCTTTCTTGAAATTGTTAGAGTCTCCACTGATGCTAAATCTTATGGCTTTAGTCGGCCAGGAAATGTTACTTGAAGATGAGGTAACGTTCAAATCGACTCAGGAACTAGAAGAAAGTCTGTTGGATGTCTATATTCAGCAAATGCTAAAACAGGAAATTGAAAATGTATCTTATTCGCAACAAACAGCACCATCCGCTAAAAAAACTCAGAAGTGGCTGGCATTTCTAGCTAATAAATATCAGGACAAGTCTCAGACAGAGTTTTCAGGATTTTCGCTGGAACAAATGCAGCCCCATTGGCTAGAACAAATGCAGCCACATTGGTTGCCGTGTGGTTATAAACAAATTTATGCTTTGGGAGTGGGACTAATTTTTGGTTTAAGTCTGGCGCTGATTGTTGGCAGCGTTGTTTGGTTAACAGTTGGCGTACTTTTTGAGCCTTTTTGGGGAATGGTTCTCGTTTTGGCTTTAGCGCTATTTGTAATGCTACCATCTAGTCTTTGGGCTTTTATCACAGTTGGGCAAGCTGAAACAATAGAACCTGTGGAAACTCTAATTTTTTCGTACCAAAAATTATTGCAATCTTTAATTGGAGGCTTGATAGCTGGACTAATTACTTGGAAATTATCAGGAATGATGGTCTTCTTGAGCGTCGGATTGGTTATAGCATTGATTTATGGAGTAAGTGGTTCTAATATCGAGAAAATAAAAATTCCCAATCAAAGTATTTGGCAATCAGTCAAAAATGCGAGTTTATTTGCACTTATCGGTGCAACTAGCATGGCAATACCAGCAGCGATGATGAGCAAACAGCTTCTGGCGATGATCGTAGAATCATCAGTTTTACAGAATAAAATTGGTATGGCAAATATTGTGCTATCGGCTATTATTGTTGGCACACTTTTTGGATTTACTCAAGCAGGGATGGCAGGCATTCAACACTTCACCTTGCGTTTAATTCTTTGGTGCAATGGATACATACCTTGGAACTATGCGCGTTTCTTAGATTATGCTACCGAACGAAAGTTTTTGCAACGAGTTGGCGGGCGCTATCAGTTTATCCATAAGTTATTGCAAGTTCGTTTGGCAGGGAAATAAATTGAGAAAATATGAAGAGGGTTTGTTCAAAAGGTTTCATAGATTAAAAGCACTACGCTGATTATACTAGATAATACTGGTAGTTTGTTCTGGAAGTGCGATCGGATCATCGGGGTAATCTGATAATTGGATTCAATTGGATGGAGTTCAGCGGTAAGCCTGGGGAGCGGTTTAGTGTTAAAGTAGCTTTAGGTGATGCGAGTATCGTGGAAAATTTTGTTATCTAATTTAATCAGGAGAAAGTGATGGGGAAGTTAGTGGTGCTGACTTTTGCAGAAGGGGACTTGGACAAGAAAGGTTTTTCGGTCACATTACAACTAGGGGAGGAGGGGAAACCTGCGACTCTTCAGGAAATGGGATCTTTACCGCCAAACCCAGAACTGGTTGACTCCTACACCAGTTGGAAGGTAACTTATTATGGGTTTATTGGAGTAAAGGTTAGAAAATTAGAAGCAAAAGTTGCACAAACTACTAATTTTTCAATTGGTGAGGTTAATGCCCAAGCTAAGAACTTGAGCCAAAACTTTAATCAATGGTTAAAATCGCAGCAGTTTAGTCATGTTAGAGAAGAATTGGTTGCCCATTTAAAACAAGATGATGAAGTGCGGTTGATTATCCAAACTTCAAATATTCAGCTACGGCAACTTCCCTGGCATCTTTGGGATATATTGGAACGTTATCCTAAAGCAGAAATTAGTGTCAGTGCACCCAAGTTCAAAGAAGTCACATCAGCCAAAATTGTTAATAATCAAGTGAATATTTTAGCAATTTTGGGCGATTCTGAGGGGATTAATGTTGAACAAGATAGAAAACTTTTAAATTCTCTTCCGGGGGTTAAAGTTGAGTTTTTGGTTAACCCAAATCGCGAAAAAGTGACCAACAAACTATGGGAACAGTCTTGGGAAATTCTATTTTTTGCAGGACATAGCTGCACGCAAGGAGAGACAGGAATCATATATATTAATAAAACTGAGAGTTTAACTATCCCTGATTTAAGGTATGCGTTAAAAAAAGCAATCGAAAAAGGTTTGCAACTGGCTATTTTTAACTCTTGTGATGGTTTGGGTTTGGCTCAGGATTTAGCTGATTTGAATCTACCTCAAATGATTGTCATGCGAGAGCCTGTTCCTGACAAAGTAGCACAGGAATTTTTAAAATATTTTCTTCGTTCTTTTTCGGAGGGTCAGTCTTTTTATTTAGCTGTAAGGGAGGCGCGGGAAAGATTGCAAAGTTTGGAAAGTCAGTTTCCCTGTGCTAGTTGGATGCCAGTTATTTTCTCTCTTCGAGATGTAAAACATATAAGTCTTAAAAAACCGCTAAACCGCTTGTTACAGTCTGTAGCAGAAAAATATTGGCTTCCATTAATTGTAAGTGGAGCTATTATCTGGTTTTCTATTAACTTATTTTTAAAACATACAAATCCATTTATTATTCCTTTTTATAGGAATATTTATGTTAACTACAATCGAGCTCAAAAACAACAACGGGAAAAATTGTTTGTCCAGAACAGTAAAATATTTTTTTTAACTGAAGATACACGCTTTAGTAATATTGTAAATGGTCAAAAAGTTGGAGAAATAGAGCGTTCTGATTTGGAAATAAGGTTTACTATTTATAACAATGAAAATATACCAATAAAGATATTTAACTTGCAAACAGTTAGTTACGGTCTTGGCAACCAAACAGCAGTATCAGCTACGGAAAGAGAGATTGTTGAGATATCGCCTGATAAACCTTTTATAGAACAAAATCGCACTTTTGAAATAAAACCAGGAGAAAGCAGATCTTTCTTATTGCGTTATCATAATACTGTCAGTGGGAATGTAGGCAGCGTAGGAGATTTGATTGGTATTGTAGTTTACTATCATAACCCAAGAGGAGAAATAGGAAAATTAAAATCTGAAACTATTTATGGTTTGCTTATCCCGGTAAAAACAAAGATTTGGAATACTACGGCTCTTGAAGAATTAAATAAAGACATAGAAAAGTCCGTTGACCAAAGTGAAAAGATAACCCTAAAAAATAAATTAAATTTGATTCAATCTACACTTGAAAAACATAAAAACTTATGATGGCACTAGCTCGCCAACCCTTCGTATTAGTATCGATAGCCGATCGCTCTCAAATACCTAATTGATAAAAAAATAAATCCTCCCTATCCCAATTCCCCGATTGCCAACTCAGTAAATTGACGCACATAAGGAGATTTAAAAGCCAAAACAATATCTTCCTTGGGAACCCCAGCGGCTATTAACTCATTCGCTATTCCTGATTCCGTTCTATACCTCTGAATCCAAAATTTACCATCTTTTATATCGACGTGAATCACACAGCCATAAACCCGTTTTTGCTCGTCCCAGCCCAAATGAACGACATGATAATGCTCTCGTTCGGTATCAAAAAGTAATTGAACTTCTGTTGCAGTATCCAAGTCATTCCTTGAGTGTTGAGAGAGAAGTGTTTGGATTAATTCTTTGTAATCTATTCTTTCCATAAAATTATACCTTCTTGAATAGCATCAAAAATGGGTAATTTGAGCTGATGTTCAGCGATTAATTCTTGAATAAAACGATTGCTGAAAAAATCGTTATAAACATCTTGGTTTATTGCTAAATACAAAATTCTATTTGGTTGCTTTTTTCTCAGGGCAGAACGATAGCTGAGAAATTGACCCAAAGCTATATAAAAGCTGGCTAAATCTGATGCACCGATAAAAGATTTAATCTCTACAGCGATTTTGAAGCCATCTTTCTCTGCTGCTAAAATTTTCTCCCCTGCTAAGTCGATAAAAAAATCAAGTTACTCTACCTTGATAAAGAAAGGATCGTGAGTGATCATCCATCCCTCTTTTTCTAAAGCTGAACGAACAGCATTGTGAAAAATATCTTTAGCTGACATATCATAGCCACGAAAATGCTTAACCAATCGCTATTAATTACTATTCCGCCATCATATCATCGCAGCAAGTGGCGATCGCACCCCAAAAAATTCCCCCCACTTCGCATAACTCCCCCACCCACCAGCGATAAAGCAATATCAGGCGATTCCACAGCAACTAGCCCCAACAAAACCAGGCTAACGCTGCATAAAACTGAAAACTCCACAGGACTCAATAACAGAGAACAATCCAGAGGTACTTATGACGAACCAAGTAGATCTCAATGAAGTCAGAAACCGCGTACTCACCAACCAACACAGCGGCACCGACTTGCCCAACTCAACAGATCGCAGCGTGTTTGTAGACTCCGAAGGTAACATCATCCTCCGCCCCCAACCCGGAACCGAACGCCAACTATCCCGCGTTCCCCAGAAAACCTTCGCAGCCACTGTGACAGCCGATCGCCAAATCGTAGCTCAAAAACTCCCGAACAACACCCAGGAAATGTCCGTCAGCGGCGTTACAGGCTGGGTTTACAGCATTACCAGCGAACTCGGCGACCAGTATACCATGTTCGCTTACAGCGACGGCAGCCTATACCAAGTGATGGTTTTGTTCCCAGCAGTTGCCGGTAAGTTCAATGTCCACGATGCCCACCTGTTTAGCGATGGTCGCATCTGCTTCGGCGATGGAGGCGGCTTGCCTACATTAGAACAAGCCTTTGCCAAATCAGTCCTCTGGGCAACTGGCTTCAGCAGTTATCTGCGTACCGATCTATTCCCATTCTCCATCAACAACCTCTAAAAGGGCGATCGCAGCCGACCCACTCCGACCAAAGAAACCGGGTTTTTACCGCATCTGTCGGCTGCAACGAAGTATTTAGCCAAAAACCCGGTTTCTGGGTTCCCAAAATTTACCTACTCTCAACTTAAAACCATGATGTTATACATTTCACAGTCAGTTCTGCACGACATTGAAACTGAGATCGCCAACCATCCTCCCGAACGCGGAGGAGCCATTCTAGGCCCCGTAGGTCAGCCAATCATCACCCGCTTTCTTTTGGACGAAGAAGCCCATACCAGCGGTGCTAGCTACTTGCCATCCCCGCAATTAACTCAGCGGGTGCAGCAGCTAGAACTCAATCAAGGACTGGAGTTTAAAGGCGTTATCCACTCGCACCCAGGCGGTCTAGACCGACCTTCCGGCCCCGATGAAACTGCGATGCTAGAAGGGCTGAACCTCAATCCTCACATTCCCTACTTTGTAGCCCCGATCGTCACTTTACAGCGTCCTTGGGGGCAATTGCGCGAACATGAATTGCCGATGGCACAAGGTAAAATTTCCTGTTATGTCGCTTCCCGCGATCGCAATTATTTGCGAGTAGAAATGCTGCCAGTCAAGGAAGTGTCAGATCGCGATTTACCCCGTATCCTGCAAACACTAGAACCGACGGCTGCACCCAAACGCATACCGCTGTTGGAAAACCTACAGCAACTTTGCCGTACTTTTGGTAGCAGTAAACCACCGGAAGTATTTATCACCGAAATGGAAGGAAAGGCGATGCCGGCCGGTCGCGTTATTCTCGACGGCGGTTTGGAACTGCTGTTTCTCGTCAGCGAGTCTTATCCCGTCACGCCGCCTCTGCTGATGGTGACACCAGAAGGAGGAAACACAGAGCAAATTCAGTTAGATTGGTCGCTGCAAACGCCACCAGAAGACCGTTTGCTAACAGCAGTCAAAAGTGTGATCGCAGGTTCTGGCCCCTACCAGAAGGTGTACGGCCCTTTGGGAAAGTCCCCAATTACAGCCGACGCGGATCGCGCGCGCTTGGCTGGCTGGAGTGGTTGGTATTCGGGCGTTGACCCCAAAATTGCCGCAGCCGAAATCCAGCAAGGATTATTTGCGCGCAGTCAAGGAATTCTCAGCCAGCACATCAGCAGCAAACGGGTGTTGATTGCGGGGACGGGTTCTGTCGGTTCGTACTTCGCCGAACAACTGGTTCGCAGCGGTGTCGGTGTTCTTACTCTCATCGATCCAGAAACCGTTGAAACAGCGAATCTGTGCCGCACTACCTACGATTTTACCGATTTGGGTAGTCCCAAAGTGGAAGCGCTGGCGAAGCGGCTGCTGCACATCAACCCGCTGCTGGAACTAACCGTACAGCCTAAAAGTTTGTTGGATTATGAGGTTGAAACCTTTGATGCTTTGGTGCAACAAGCCGACTTGATAGTTGCTACTACCGATGACCCCGCCGCCCAGCGCATTCTCAATCGTTTTGCTTATTTTCACGGCAAACCTGCTTTGTTTGTGGGGCTTTACAAAGGTGCCGAAGGAGGAGAGGTAATTGTGACTATCCCAGATCGAACTCCCTGCTATCTTTGTGCTACGGCCAACCGCCATAAAGCAGAAGCAGATTTGGGACGGGTGAGTGCGGATGGGGATTACGGCAACAATGGTCGAGTGATGGGTGAAGTTGCGATCGCGGCGGATATTCACCATGTTACCAGTGTGGCGGTGAAAATGGCTCTGTCGCTGCTGTTGCCGGAGGATGCTGAGGTGAAGCTTAAAGGTTTCTTGAATCCGGCGATCGATGCGGGGTTAAATTATCTCACGCTGTCGATGGTTCCGAATTATTGGTTTTATCCAGGTGTGTTTGGAGATACCCCCGGACAGTACGCTTATCAAAGCGTTTGGTTAACGGCAAAGAGTCGAGAGGAATGTCCCGTCTGCGGTACTGTACACCATCGAGTTGACCCGCGATCGATCGCGTTACAGAGTGTGCAAGCTGATGGAATTCGGGCTGCATTGAACGCTGCTCGTTCTTAAGAATAGCGTAAGGTGATGCGATCGCGCCCAGAGGAAAGCCTTTCTTCCTCTGGGGCTTTCTGCTGTAATTATCTGCTATGGTAGAAGTCTAGGAGAAAACCTCTGAATATGGGATAATATCATTTCCGAATACATGGGAATTATGTATTTTGTGGTGCGGGCAGGAAAGCCCGCGATTCTGTAGGGATAGCGGGCTTTCCTGCCCGCCCCACTTTATAATTATGATGGCATCAGGTTTGATATAATCGCCCTTTTTTGGGTATCAGTGATTACAAAATACGAGCTATGGGAAAGTTAGTAGTTATCAAAATTGGGGACGGCGACTTTAAACTGGGTTTTCCAGTGACATTGTACATTGGGGAAGAGGGTGCGAGCTTCGACACCTCCCTTCCTGGTCAACTACCTGCCTCTCCCCAAATTCCCTCTCTGTATACTGCTTGGCAGTCAGAGTATCGCCACTTTCTCAACCCTCCTAGAGTAGAAGGCGTATCGCTGGGAAAAAAGCCAGCCACACAACAAAGGGCTTCATATTCTGTTGCTGATGTCAATGAAAAAGCTAAAAATTTAATTAAAAATCTGAATCAATGGCTCAATTCTGATACATTTAGCCCGATTAAAGATAAGTTTCAGCAAAACTTAAATCTGCGTGATACCGTGCGGGTGATTATTCAGACAGAAGATCCTCTATTGCGACGACTACCTTGGTGTTTGTGGGATTTATTTGGCAGTTACCGTTTGGCAGAAGTAGCTCTTTCTTCGCCTAAATTTGAGAGGGTTGATAAGTTGGCGCAACCCAGAGCGAAGGTGAGGATATTGGCTATTTTAGGCGATTCCTCTCCCGATCCTCGAACTGGAATCCGCCTTAATATCAATGCAGATAAGCAGTTTTTGGAGAGTTTACCCGATGCTGAAATAGTACCTTTAGTGGAACCAAATCGGGAAAAATTCAACGAGCAACTTTGGGATAAAAACGGATGGGATATTTTATTTTTTGCCGGACATAGTAGTAGTCAATCGGATGCTACTACTGGGGAAATGTATATCAATCATCAGGAAAGTTTGACGATTACTGATTTAAAGCTTGCTCTACAAAAGGCAATTGAACGAGGATTGCAATTAGCGATTTTTAATTCCTGCGATGGGTTAGGAATTGCGAGAGATTTAGCCGAGTTGCAGATTCCCCAAATTATCGTCATGCGGGAACCAGTTCCCGATTTAGTTGCTCAAGACTTCTTAAAATATTTTTTGAGTTCCTTCTCTAGTGATAAAGCTTTATATCTTGCTGTCAGAGAAGCGCGGGAACGGTTACATGGATTAGAAAAAGAGTCTCCCTGTGCGTCTTGGTTGCCTGTAATTTGTCAAAATCCGGCTGTAGAGTCTACTACCTGGAATCAACTAAAAGGAATATCTAACTTGAACCCGGCTGTAGAGTTTACTACCTTGAATCAACTAAAAGGAATATCTGCGTTAAGCACGAAAAAAGAAACAGGAAATCTTGAAAAAATAGCAAACCTTCAAAATCCAACAAGTCGGCGAGACTTTCAGACTCGCAGAGCTTTATTAAGCCAAGTCAGGGCAGAAGCTTGGGGATTACTTGAACAATCACTTCAGAATGCTGTACTGATTAATTTACATAAAGAAAATGAGCAAAATTCGGTGAAACAGTTTTGGGATGAAAGTGAAGTAAAAGTTGGTAATAAAAAGAATAGAGAAACAGTTAAGAGTAGTATTATAGAAATTTTTGATCGAGAAAGTATTGCTGGTAGGTTGCTTATTTTAGGCGCTCCTGGATCTGGAAAAACGACAACTCTCTTAGAATTGGCACAGGAACTTATTAAGCGGGCTGAAAATGATGCTAGTGAACCAATCCCAGTATTATTTAATTTATCATCCTGGAAAGATGATAATCAAACTATTGCTCAATGGCTAATTCAAGAGCTAAAAGATAAATATGGTGTATCGGCTCAATAAGTAGGGGTAGCAGAGAAAAAAAAGTAAGCAGGATACACAAAGTGTTGTAAAATAGGACACAT